>NZ_KK211380.1:46434-54842 GCF_000621965.1 Methanobrevibacter wolinii SH | reverse complement strand
TAAACATAAAACACCTTGATGATGTTTTAAGCTACTCCTTAAACATATTTAAAAATAAAAAGCAATTAAATAAAAATAAAAGACTATTTAAACGATTAAAAAAAGAATTAATCAGTAAACTCATGAATTGGAAACATTACAAACCAATAAGAGGTAAAATCGAAGACTATTTCAAAGTACTTAAAAATTCATTAGAAATGAGAAAAATACACAAATTTACACCAAAATCAGTAGAAAAAACCTTATATTTATATGTATTATTAGGAACACTACTTGTACAAAACTCAGATACATCAAAAACAGGCCTACAAAAGCTCTCACAAATGTGAAAAATTCAGGCCCCTAAAATATTTATTTACTTTATAATTCTAATTTTTATAAAAATAATATTTTAAAATATAATAATAAAATCTAAAAAATAGTATTTAATCCAACAAATAAATTAAAAAAAATAGTATTTAATTCAATATTAAAAAATAAAAAAATTAATATTAATTAAGACTTATTGAAACTTTATTTATTTAAAAATTAAGAAAATTTCAATAAATCCATATAATATTAATTAAAAAAAATAATAATTTAATTAATATGCAATTTTTGAATAGCTTGTTGAGCAGCTAATTGTTCTGCTTCTTTCTTGTTTTTACCTTTACCTTGACCATAAGGTTCACCGTCAATAAGTATTCTTATGACAAATGTTTTATCATGAGGAACACCATATTCTTTAACAGTTTCATAATCTACATTAACTTCTGTAGCATCACCATATTCTTTAACAGCAGATTTATAATCATAAAAGAATATTTTATTTTCATCAATATATTTAAATATATTATTAGCTAAATATTCTCTAGCTTTATTCATACCTTGATCAATATAAATAGCACCTAAAAAAGATTCAAAAATGTCTGCAGAAATGGATAATATTTCATTATGAGTTATATTATGTTCTTCATCATTAACTTTAATGTGTTTATCCAAACCTAATTGTTTAGAATAATAAATTAATGCTGATTGACATACATAATTTGCCCTAATTTTTGTTAAACTACCTTCTTCTAATTTAGGATACTTATTAAATATATAATCTGAAACTATTAAATTTAAAACAGAGTCACCTAAAAATTCTAAACGTTCATAATCATAATCAAGATCATGAGACGTAGAATATGAGCCATGAATGAAAGCTATTTCAAAAATATCCATATTATTTGGAACAATATCAAATTTTTCTAATAATTCTTCCATCATACCACTTTTAAAAAGTTTAGAATTATATTAATTAAACTTGATATTGTTTAATTAATGTAATTCAGTTTAATATAAGTTTATAATTATATTTAAAACTTCCTTTAAACTTATTTTAAATTAATAATTAATGTAATATATTTTTTACACAAATTAAAATTTTAAAAATAAAACTAAGATAAATCAAGTACATTTAAATTATATTTTTATTAAACAATTTAAAGAATAAACATGCAAATAAGCACATATATAATAAAAGTCCAATTAAAATGCAAATATTTATAAAAAAAGAATATGGATAAAAAATTAAAATAAGCATAAAAATTAAGAAATAATAGATTCTATAAAAAAATATTAATACTTTTCATATGCTCTCTTGGATAATAAAATTATTATATATTAAACTAATTTTTATAATGTAATTGGTAATTCCATGTTTTCAAAAAAAATATAAGAAAACATATGATTTTTGTGAAAAATTATTTCACTTAAATTTATTTATACCTTGTTGAAAACCTATTTTATTTAAAAACTAAATTTTTAAAATTAAATTGGACATATAATCTCAGCAAGCATTCGTTTATTAAATAATTAAAATTTATTAATTATTTAATTATTATAAGAAAATTAATATGTAAAATATTAATTTAAAACTTTTTTATACAAATTAAAATAAAGTGAAAATTATGATGTTAAATTGGTGTAGAGAACTTACAAATTTAGATCCATCAATAAATTTCAGATTAACTGGAGGATGGTTAAAAAATGTAAGTGGACTAGATAAATCAGTGACAAACGGTTACTCCATCGAAGGAACTTTCATAAAAGCAGGTGATTATACAGAAGAGTTACCTAATGGACTTTATCTTGATTGTAATAAAGAAGGTAAAAAATCAAAACCTAAATCAGACTATCGTCTCATAAGAGTCAATGCAGGAAGCCTAAAGCTTATTGATGCTGTATTTGATGGTAAAAAAAATTGGGCCGTAGATTTATGGGACAGTATAGCAGAAGAATTAGATGAAAATTATATTGAAAACGAAGCAGATAATATTTTAAACCTAGTGTTAAATAAAACAGGAAAAAATATAGATCTCCTAAAGGAATTGAACCAAAAAATTAATGAAAAAATCAATGAATTTCAATGAATAATATTAAAATCAACACTCTTGACGAGGTTGTAATAAATTTAATAGATATTAAATTTATATTGGTAAAAAAAGTAATTTAAAGACTTATCATATTAATCTAATTATAATCATGGTTAAATACTCTTTTTTTTAAAAAAATACTTAATTAGTAGTTTATAGAATTGAATACACTTGAAATACACCACTAAATAAAAAATATAACTAAACAATAACCCATATGGTTAAATACACTTAAAATACATCACTAAATAAAAAATATGGTTAATTAATGGTTTATATAATAAATAGGTTAAAGAATATGATTTTAACAATGATAAATTATCTAATAAATTACATAATAAAAGCAAAATTAAATATAAACATTATAAAAAATTAAAAAATTTTAAAAAAAAAATAGACTATTTTAAAAAATGATTTATTTAAAATTTTGATTCTATAAAATGCATCTATTTTTAAAATGCAAAATGCATCCCTAATTTCAACAAAGTAAAAAAATAAAAAAATTATCTAAAGTATAAATATATTAATATTGGACCTATAAAGAAAAACAAAAGGAAAAAACGATTTATATCCCAATATGGAATTATAGACATAATAAAAATATCTGCAATACAAAATACCAATATTATAGCCAATAAATAACTTTTGTTAATTTGTACTACTTCTTTAAAACTACCTGCTCTTTTTGTTTTAATTTTCTTAGCGGCTTTTGAATTAGGAGCATACTTAAGGATTTCATCATCACTAAGAACATTCATTCTAGGTTCTCTTTCAGAAGGAGTCTTAGCATTATATAGACGTATGATTTCTGCTTCTCTTATATCATGATCAATATTACCAAATTCACCTAAAGAAATATCAGGTAGTTTAGACCCACAAGATAAACAAGTAGGAACACCATCAACCTCCACAATCTTAGTACTACCACAATTAGGA
Organism: Methanobrevibacter wolinii SH; assembly: GCF_000621965.1. Classification (NCBI taxonomy): domain Archaea; kingdom Methanobacteriati; phylum Methanobacteriota; class Methanobacteria; order Methanobacteriales; family Methanobacteriaceae; genus Methanobrevibacter; species Methanobrevibacter wolinii. The sequence continues at coordinate 51,507 of NZ_KK211380.1, read as the reverse complement.
CACTCAACACCAGTCAAAAAAACTCACCTAAATTTATTTGAAATAAAAATACATAACAATTGGTATTAAAATGAATATAAAAGCAAAAACTGAAGATACAGATGTATTAAATAATGAAATAACATTCCCTATAGCCATAACAATAGCCATAAGAACAATAGTAAAAATTATTCTAAATTTTCTACTAGCCTTTAATTTTTCATATAATGTATTAGCTCTATTAAATCTAATTTTTTCAGCAGCTTCTGAATTAGGAGCATACTTAAGGATTTCATCATCACTAAGAATATTCATCTTAGGTTCCATATCTCTTTTAGTCCTAGCATTATATAGACGTATGATTTCTGCTTCTTTTATCTTTTGATCAATACCACCTAATTCACCTAAATAAACATCGGGTAATTTAGATCCACAAGATAAACAAGTAGGAACACCATCAACCTCCACAATCTTAGTACTACCACAATTAGGACACTCAACACTAGTCAAAAAACTCACCAATTATTTAGAACTCTCATTATCTTCAATATATTCTTTACTTCTTAATAATAAAACCAATAAAACTAAGAAAATAAACAATATAATAATTTCAATAACTAAACTCCTATTTAAAACGAAATTTGTAGAAAGTAAAATTATACTAACTATAAACTGAACTAATAAATAAGTATATAAAACAATCCTTGAAGGATATGTATTAAAACTTTTTCCTTTACTTAAATAAACATTGTTCCAGACAAGTGCAATAATGAAACTTAGAACTGAAAAAACATAAATTAATCCGAAATTTATGTTAATTGAGAATAATAAGAACATTATAGCACTATAAACTATAAAAAATAAACAAATAAGAATATTGTTAACTTTCATGAAAAAACCCCCTTAAATTTAATCTATCGTAATTTAAATCCACAATTCATACAGAAATTATCTTCTTGTGAAACTATAGCATTACAATTAGGACATTTAAGTACTTCATCAACTTTAACTTTTGTACCGCAATTCGGACAAAATTTTGCATCTTCTTTTAGTTTACAACCACAATTCATACAGAAATTATTTTTGTATCCAGTACTTGCACCAACAGCAATACCTGGATTTTGATTAAAATTTTGTTGTTGATTATTAACTTGATTATTCTGCTGATTATTACCTTGAGAATTATTATTGAAAGCCTGAGATTTAGATAAAAAACCCGAAGACATATTATTTACAACACCACCACTTAACATTTCACCAAATGCCATAGCAAGTGGAATTTGAGCAATCATACCTCCAACATTATCATTAGTACCTGGATTAGATGCATATCTTTTTGAAATTTCAGCAATTTGTTCATCAGCCCAATTATAATCAAGAGTACCATATTCCAATTTTTTATTTAAAATTGTTTTAACTTTATTAGTATCCTCTTCAGGAATATGAATAGTGGATACATAAAAGTTTTTTAAACTAACTCCATAATCATAGAAGTAATCATTTAACTTATTTTTTAATGCTTCTGAAACTTCATCTAAATGTGTATTGATATTTAAATAACTAACTTCATTCATTAAAGTAGCCAAATAAGATTTGACTTTAGTTACAATTTTTCCTCTAAAGTATTCAGACAATTGGCTAGTAGTTAAAATCTCCTGAGTTCCAACAATATTTACTAAAAAATCCCTAGAATCACGGATAACAAATTCCATAGTTCCTGAAGCACCAACACTTAATGGAATTCCAAAAGTCGGATCAAGTACATCGAATCTGCTACTTGTTCCCCAATCAACATTTAAAGACATTGCTTTATTAATAAAATAAACTTCACAATGAAATGGACTTACCCCTTCAGTAGGAATATTAATAATTGATCTTAAAAGAGGAATGTTTTCTGTTTTTAATTCATATTTTCCTGGAGCGAATACATCTAAAGCTTTCCCATCTTTAAAAAGTATTGCTTCCTGAGATTGATGAACAATTAATTGACTTTGAGTATTAAAATCTCTGTCTGGATACTTGTATACCAAAGTCTTGTCATCACCTTCATACTTAATTACTTTTAATAATTCAGGCATATTTTACCCCCTATATAAAAAATAAATTGAAATAATATTTTTAAAATAAATTTTTAATACACTATTATATTTAAAATAAAAAGTATATAATATTTCCTTATGATTATTAAATTAAAATTAAATCTTAATAAAAAATACATTATGAAAATAATATAAAATATTGTAAAGTCAATATTAAATCATACAAACAATTAAAAAAAAAATGATAAATAAAAAAACATTAAAAAAAACTAAATTATTAAAAAAATAGACTAAAATAAGTAAAATTATAAATAAACTAATATAAAAAACACAATTTTAAAAAAAAAGATTAATAAATAAAAATCTATACTAATCTTTGACCAGTTACAGATTTTTTATTTTGCCAGTTGTAACTTCTCATTTTTTTGGATTTACCAAAACCACAGGAAGCACAAACTCCTTTACGGACATGGTAAGTATTTCTTCCACATCTTCTGCATCTAATATGGGTTTTTTTATTTTTTTTACCCATAGTTGGTGTACCTTTCACTATTATTCCCTCCTAAACTATGATTCCTAATAAAATGATAAAATAATAATTATAAAAATATCTATAGCCATAGCTAAGATATTTAAATAATAAAATATAAGTAATTCATTCTATGGGGAGATATATACAATATTGTCTCCTCTAATGAGAACAGTACCTAATCTTCTTTCAACTTCACCGTCTTTTAATTCTTCAGCGTCATTAAGAACTAAATTCATATGTAAATCAAAACTAGTTAAAATACCTCTGAATTCTCTGTCTCCTTTAAGTTTTATTAAAACTGGAGAGTTTGTTGCTTTTCCTAATGCGTCAAGTGGTCTTTGAACATTTTGTTGTCCGCTCACAATAATCACCTATATTACAATATAATTAAATTGACTTAAAAATTAAATCTAAATTATTATTAACATAATTTTTAATAATTAATAATATTTTTTGTTTAATCAATAATAAAGTCTTCTTACTAAATAGTATAAAATTTAATTCTTAATTAACTTAAGAAAATATTTTATTATCAATAGTAAATATAACATTTTAAATTATGTATAAACTAGTATATAAATGTTATATTAAAAAAATAAAAAAATAGTTTAATTTTATAATAATATTAAAAACTAATACTTAAAAAAACTTTTGATTAAAAATAAATCTACCTATAAAAAAAGATTAAGAAAAAATTTATAATCAAAATTAAAATTTAAGAAAAAATTATATAAAAAATAGCATTTTTAATCATAATACATATTTTAAAATTTATAAAAGATATTTAAAAAAATTAATACAAGTAAATAAAAGTAAAAATCAAGATTAATTGAAAAATAAATAGTTAAATCTAACAATAAATGAAAAATAATATAAAATATTAAAAAATTATATATTATTATACTAAAAAGTATAGGTGCTAAATTTGATAATAAAAAAAAGAAATTACTTAAAAAAGAAAAAAATTAAAGAAATTAAAAAAGAATTAGGACAATATGGTTCTTTAATTAATAATAAATCTAAAGTTGAAGTTTTAGAAACTGATGAATATGACTACATCTTAGTTGATGGTGAACCTTACATTATTATGATAGATAACAAACCATATCCTACTTTAAAATCAATTTTAGCAAATAATGAATTAGAAAATAAAACAGTTGTAGTGGATATGGGTGCTGTAAGATTTGTAACAAATGGAGCAGACATAATGAGTCCAGGTATTGTTGAAGCAGATGATACTATAGTTCCTGGAGATTTAGTTGTTATTGTAGATGTTAATAATAAAAAACCATTGGCTATTGGAGAAAGTTTAATTACAGGTCCTGAAATGGTAGAATCATCTAAAGGAAAAGCAATAAAATCATTACATTATGTTGGTGATGAAATCTGGAACTTAGAATTATAGATTCTATTCCCATTTAAAAACAAATTATTTAATAAAGAGGGTCATAAATGGTTGATTTAAGATATAATGCAGGAAAAGTAATTAATGAGAAAGTACATGAAATAGGAGTTATTGCATTAGGTGCACATCTAGAAAATCATGGACCAGCATTACCTATTGATACTGATGCTAAAATTGCTTCATATGTAGCATTTAATGCTTCTGTAGTAAGTGGTGCTAAATTTTTAGGTGTAATCTACCCATCATATGAACTTAAGGAAATAGATCATGGAATACATAATACATTAGAAGAATTAGCTAATGAGTTTATAAGACAATTAAATTCTGCAAAAAAATTCTTAAACATTAAAAAAGTAGTTATTGTAAATGGTCATGGTGGAAATCTACCAATACTTCAAGACATTACATATATAGAAAATAAAACTGGACTAGATATAGTATTCAACAATAAACTTATTGAAACTGAAGGTCCTCATGGAGGTAGTGGAGAACTATCTATGGGAAAAGTTTTAGGAATTATTAATGAAGATGAAGTTAAAAATCAAGCTAACTTAAAATTATATGGTGAAGTTGGATTATATAAATTTAAAGAAGCTAGACAAAATGATCCTGCAATAGAAGAGGGAGCAAGAGATGTTGAAGAAAATGGGGTTTATGTAAATAAATACTATGGAGAACAAATGTTAAATCTTGCAATAAACTCTGTATTATTTGATATTGAAAAATTACTTGATTATTAAATTAATAATTTAATATCAAAAAATACTTATTTTACTTAATTTTTAATAAGACATGTAGATAAACTTATATAAATTTATCTTTTTAATTAAACATTTTAAAAATCAAGAATATTCCAGTTAAAATACTTATTTTAAAATTAAAAACTATAATTTAATTTACCATAATTTGAATATAATACAATAAATTTTAAGACTTAAATTAAAAAAAACATTTTATAAAATTTAAGTCTATTTAATTCTATTTTTTATACTAATTTAAACAGTATTAATATCTAAAAATTAAATTTAAAAAAAATATACTCTAAAAATTATAAGAATCCCAAGAAGGTTATTATAAAAAATTTCTTAAAAAAATATACTCTAAAAATTATAAAAATC
>NZ_KK211380.1:0-46379 GCF_000621965.1 Methanobrevibacter wolinii SH | reverse complement strand
AAAAAAATATACTCTAAAAATTATAAAAATCTCAAGAAAGTTAATATAAAAAGTTTTTTAAAAAAATAGTGAATTTCAAGAAAGTTAAATTATATAAAAATAGCTAAAAAAGATATATTTACATTTTAATGAAAATGTAAATAGTTAAAATAATAAAGATTATTAAGATTACACTTAATATTGCAATAATTTGATTTTGATATTTAGATAAAGTATCTTGTTCAAATTCAGGTTTATCATTATTTGAATCATCAGTTAAATCATCAATATTAAAATTATTTATTGGTTTTTTAGATGAATTACCTCTATATAAAGATTTATCATCTTCAAAACTTTCTTTAATTGGTTTTTCAGATGCATCTTCATTTTCAAATTTATTATCTACATCTTTTGATTTAACAGAACCTTTAGGTTTATCATTAGAAGGCTCTGATTTAGATATAATTTTTTTATCTGCATTATTAATATTTCTTAAAACCTTTTGATACCTATTATAAAGTTCTTTATATTTATCATCAGATATTAAACCTGCTTCATAATCTTCTTGTAAAGATTTAATCATATTTTCAATATCTTTCTTTTCAGGAATAATTACACCTCCTAATTATATTCTCTAAATATTTATTATCTTGATCCATTAGGTGAACCTGCAGCACTAGAAGAACTACCTAGATGAACCACTACTAGATCCACTACCAGAAGAACCAGTACTAGAAGAACTAGATCCACTACCAGAAGAACCAGTACTAGAAGAACTAGATCCACTACCAGAAGAACCAGTATTAGATGAACTAGAATGCTGATTATTTGAATTTGAACTAGAACTTGATGACTGATCGTTACCACTATTACTACTTGAACCAGAATCAGAAGGAGCTGAATAATCAGATCCACTAGAACTATCTTGACTTATAGTATCAATTGGATTATCAGTAGTATTATTTGTTGTATTATTCATTGTATCATTAGTAATATTATTTCCAAAATCAGGTAATTTTAAATTAATATGTCCAGTCATCATTCCTGCAACATTACCTACACCACAAGCAACAATTGCAACAATAAATAAAACTAAAACAACTGCTTTTTTATCAGCCATAAAAATTCTCCTAATAAATATTATATTAAATTATGTATATTCAGTTAAAATCATATTTTCTTATAATGAAAAATATTAGTATATTTAACTAAATATAACTTAAATAATTATATTTAATATAAAATATATAAATATATCTATAAATATATAATTTAAGAAATTATAAGAACTAAATTAAAATTTAAAGAATATAAATATAAAAAATTAAAATTCTATTTAATATTAAAATAAAATTTAGACCTTATTAAAAATATGTTTTATTTAAAAATTTTAATACTTTAAAATCCATTAATTTTTAAATTTATAAATCTAGAAAACTTAAAAAAAAATTAATTTTAAAATTGATTAAAATGAAAACAATAAAGAAAAGTGTTGAATCTACAGTAAAAATTAAAAAATCAATATTTACTGCAAGATTATATCCTGCTCAAAACAAAAAAGAAGCTAAAAAAATAATTGAAGAAGTTTCAGATAGATATAATGATGCAACACACAATTGTACAGCATATATTGTAAGTGATTCACAAGGCTATGATGATAATGGTGAACCTAGTGGAACTGCAGGAAAACCAATGATTAATGTTCTTGAAAAAAATAATCTAGAAAATATTGTTGCAATAGTAACAAGATATTTTGGTGGAATAAAATTAGGTGCTGGAGGTCTTGTAAGAGCATACTCTCATTCAGTACTTGAAGCAATAAATATTGCAGAAATAGTTGAAATGAAAGAATTTGAAATATATGAATTTATATTTGATTATAAATACATTAAAAATATTGATGGTATCATTAGAAAATCAAATCTTAAAACAATTAAAAAAGAATATGATTCTAAAGTAAAGTATTATATTGCATCTAATAATCAGAAAATAATTGAAAATATTAATGAAAAATTTCAAAATGAAATAAAAATTAAATCTGTAGGTAAAAAATATTTAGAAGTATAATATATTTTTTAATAAAATAAGAAGATATTAATAATTTAAAATAATAATACTCATTTTTTATATAGACTTAACTTCATAATCCTAAATAATTCCAAAAAATAATTATAAGACATGAAAAAGTTTTAAAATTTTTATCTTTAAGAATAAGTAGTATTTTCTTAAAGATAAATAACTTATTTTAAAAAAGCATTTTTAAATAAAATAATAATTCTAGAATGAATCTAAATAATAGATAGACTAAACTTCACAAATTAAATGTCTTAAAATCTTAAGAGAAAAATATATATTATCTATAAAAAATTAAAAAGTGTTTTTATCAATCTTTCTAAGAATAATTTCTAATAACCTAGATAATTATCATATATTCAACCTTTAAACTACAATTAAATCAACTATAAAAATATATACTTTTTATATTCTAATTAAGATAGTATACATTAAAATATTTAAAAATCCTGAAAACTTTAAAAACATCTAATAATGAAATATAAATCAAAATCTACAATTTAGATTAACTAATTTCTAGAATCATATAACTTTTAAGCTAATATTTCCAATACAATTAAATAATACGGATTGTTACTTAAAGTTATTAAGTAGAATTTAATTTGTTTGGGCAATTGCATTATTAATTTATGCTTTTAATTATTAAAATATTTTTTGTAAAATACACAAAACTAAAAATATAAATCAATATTATTTTTAAAATACTTATTTTATATATTTCAAATCTAATAAAGTAGCATAAAAAAAGATATTAATAAAAAACAGTAAAAAAAAGAAGAGTATTAATAAAAAATACTGAAAAAGAAGAATACCCATTATAAAAAAATATTATTATGATTTAAAATCAATGATAACATTAGAATTACCATTTTTCATATCATTAATAATATGTTTAGATTTTTTATTCTTTTTAAAATTATTATTTTTATTGTTTTTCTGATTATTTGATTTATTATTCTGTTTATTAGACTGATGACTTTTACTATGATTATTCTCTTTATTAGATTTCTTATTATTTTTATGTTTATTCAAATCATGATTATTATTTTCTTTATTAGATTTCTTATTAGACTTATGACTTTTACTATGCTTATTTACTTTATTAGATTTCTTATTCTTATTATTCTTCTGTTTATGATTCTTATTATTATTTTTAGATTTTTTTCTATCTTTTGAAGATTTATTAGAGTTTACTTTAATTGATTTATGATTTTTATTATTATTCTTAGATGAATTTTTATGTTTATTATTCTTATTATTGTTCTTTTTAGATTTTTGCTTTAGATTATTTTTTGATTTAACTTTAATTTTATCTTTTTTAGATTTATGTGGATTTTCAATTTCACGAATAAGATATTCTGCTTGTTTATATAATTTATTCATATCAAATGCATAAGCTACTCTTTTAACAGCATCTAAACTTTTAATATAATTATCTAACCATGAAAAAATATCTCCAGGATAAGTATGTATTTGATAGTTATTAAATAATGTTTTAGATATATTAATTGGATCTTCACCATTTAATCTTTCATTTATAATAAGATAGGATATACCTCTTTGTAAGCAATCACAGAAAGGTTTATCAATACAATCACATCTTAAGAAATCAACTTGAATTCTAATTAATGCATCTTGGAATTTACTATCTAACTTGTTTATAACATCTCCAGATGATATAATATCCAGTGTAGACTCTGCAAATAATCTTGAGGAAACATTCATTTTTAATTTATTTGCTATTTGATTATGAACAGATGGTGAAAGATAAGCATTAGCAAATAATTCTAAATCCATAGCAATTGTTTTAACTTTAAGTTGATTAAGTTCTTTACGGCTTATAAATTTAAATACATTATTTGTAACTTTTTTATTAGTCTTTTTAAGATTTTTAGATTTATTCTTAGATTTATGAACTAAATCATTATAATATTCACTTTGTGGATTTAAAATATTAGGAATATTATTCATAATATAATCTGAATCTTTAAAGTAATTTGAGTTAAAAATGGAATCTTTAATAAATTGAGCTTTCTCAATTGATAAGAAACTCATTGTTACAGCTCGACCATACCTAGTTGCTTCAAGTATTCCTTTTTTATATTCAATAAATCCATCATCAATTAATTTACGTGTTATATATCTAGTATCAGATGGAATTTCAGTATTTTCATAGAACTCTTCAAGATCTGTCATAGTATTTACAGCACCAGAAGATATATCTGCAAGTATTTGCTCTTTCAATTGTTCTTCATCATAAATAATTTCAACATCTTCAGTATCACTTTCAAGAAGATTTAAAGCCATTGCTTCTTCTGTGTCAGTATCAAATTCTTTACCTATTTCAGGTAAAAGATATACTATTCCTCTATCATGGTATGATGGACGACCAGCACGTCCTAACATCTGTGAAAATTCATTAGGTCTAATCCATTTATTACCCATTAATAAAGTATCAAATATTACTTGACTTGCAGGAAAATCAACACCTGCTGCAAGAGCTGCAGTTGTAACAACAGCTTCTAATTTACCTTCATCAAATCTTTTTTCAATCTTAGCTTTTTTAGAATAAGATAAACCTGCATGATATGCTGCAGCTTTAATACCTTTATCAAGTAAGAAACTTGCAATCTGAGTTGTTTTACGTCTTGAATTAGTAAATATGATGGTTTGTCCTTTATATCCTTTAGATGAAACTGTATGATTTTCTTGAATAATAAGTTTTCTCATAATCTCTCTTTTTTGAGATTCATTCCTTACAAAACTAATATGTCTTTCAAGAGGAACTGGCCTATTTTCATATTTAACAAGATTCATATTGAATTTATCTGCTAAATATTCTGGATTCTTAATAGTAGCTGAAAGACCAATAAGTTGTGCACTTGGAAAAATTTTAGATAATCTTTTAATTAATCCATTAAGACGAGTACCTCTATCTTCATCATCTAACATATGGATTTCATCAATTAAAACAACCCCAAGATTATTTAAATCCTCATAATTTCCACTTCTAATCATATAATCTAAAGCTTCATATGTACCTACAACAATATCAGAATCATATATACTTTTATCAGGAAGTCTTAATTCACCTTTAGCTTTAACACGATTTTTACCAACTTTAATAGAAACTTTAAGATTTAAATCTTTATATTTTTCTTTAAAATCCCTATATTTCTGATTTGCAAGAGCAACAAGAGGTGTTAAAAATACAAATTTTTGACCTTTTAAAGCTTTTGGAACACCTGCAAGTTCACCAACTAATGTTTTACCACTTCCTGTTGCAGATACTGCAAGTATATTTTCATTTCTTAATAAACCTTCTTTAATTGCAAGTATTTGAACAGGTAAAAGTTTAGTATTACCATGAGAAATAAGAATATCCTTAAATTTTTTATTAACTTTAAGTCTCCTCATATCAATAAGTGGAATTTTTTTACTATTATCTACTTTAACCTTATCAAAAAGAGTTAAATCTGGATGACTTATAGGATCAAATTTAGGAGATAACATATCCATAATAATCTCAAGATTTCCTGTTTTATCTAGAATCCTTTTAAAATTCCTAAATACTCTTTTATCATAACCTCTTAATTTAAGCTGTTCTTTAATAGTGTTTTCTGCACAATCTTTACATAGTAATTGATTATGATATTTATAGGAATACTCAGAATTAATAATAGTAATCTTATTTTCAAGGACACAGTAATCACATATTCTTGTAAACCTATATTTAATATTTAAAGAATCTAAAAATTCTTCAAATTCTTCATCATGATTAGCTAAAAATACTATTTGACTTCTAAGTATTTTAATTGCTTCTTGTGGAGGATAAAATTTTTCATATAAAGATGAATTTTCTTCAATATTAAGATTAACAATGAATCTATTAAGTTCTATTTTTCCTTTTTCATCTTTTTTAAATTTTAATGTAGCTACAAAACTTGGTACTCTTTGAGTATTTAATGCACCTTTAGGTGAACCAATAGGATACATTTCCCACAATTTTTTCTTTTTCTTAAGAATTATCATTAATTTAATTTTAATCTTTAAAGTTTATAAAAATAATTGTTAAAGTAATTATTTAATAAAAAGTATATATTAAAATTTAAAGTCTCTTGAATCTATTTTTCTATAATAATTAATATTTGAAAACTAAATTCCATAAAAAACATCAAAATACTAAATAATTAGAATATAAAAAAATGGATTTTATAAAAAACACTAAAAATTAAGCTTAAAAAAACATCAAAATATTAAAAAAATTAAAAAAATAAAAAATAGATTTTATAAAAAACACTAAAAATATTAAACTTAAAAAAATTAAAAAATAATCAATAATTCTAAAAAATAGTAAAATAAATAGAAAATTGAAATATTGTAAATAATTTAGAAAAAAGCTTATGAATTTTTAATAATATCTTCATAAGCACTTATTGCAGCAACTGCACCTTCACCACAAGCTACAATCCACTGTTTTAATCCACCAGTAACATCACCTGCAGCATAAACATTACATAAACCAGTTCTCTGATATTTATCACATAAAATACTTCCATCATCACTAAGTTTAAGATTCAATTTCTCTGCAATTTTATTATGTGGAATATCACCTACTGCAATAAAGACCCCATTTACTGAAATTTCAGATTTAGTACCATCTTTATTTAATAATTTAACATTACTTACAAGTGGTTCTCCTTCAATTGCTTCTACAGTAGTATTCCATATAATAGGAATCTTAGATTCTATAAGTTGATCTTCTAAATATTTTTGACATCTTAATCTATCTCGTCTATGAACTAATGTAACATTACATCCAAGATCTTTAAGATATATTGCATCAATTGCTGCAGTATTTCCACCACCTACAACAAGTATATCTTTTCCTTTAAAAAACATTCCATCACAAGTAGCACAATAAGATACACCTTTACCTAAATGTTCATTTTCACCTTTAACATCAAGTTGTCTATGTCTTGAACCAGTTGTTAAAATAATAGCCTTTGATGTATATTCTCCTTTTGAAGTTTTAACAATAAAAGAATGATTTTCATTAAATACATCAAGTACTTCTTCAAATTCATGAATATCAGCATACTTTGATGTTTGTGACTTGGTTTTTTCAATTATTTCTAATCCACTTACCATTGAAAAACCAGGATAATTATCAATTACTGGAACTTCTCTAGCTTGACCACCTGCTAATTCTTTATCAAGAATTAAGGTTTTTAAATTTTGACGACCTGTATAAATTCCTGCTGTAAGACCTGCAGGACCTCCACCAACAATAATAACATCATAATTTTCCAATTTAATACCTCTTAAAAAATTTATAAAAATAAAAGTCATTTTTAAATTAATATTATATTAAGCAATATGATATTTATAATTTTTAAATATTAATAAAAAACAAGTTTTCTTAAAAAAATATTTTAATTATTTAAATAAATCTATTAATTTTAAAGATTAAAATGTTTTAGAGAATATATAATTTTTAAAAAGACAAAAACACTTTAAAATGAGTAATCATAAAATAAAAGCTCATTAAATAAAAATAAAAATAAAAAAAGCTCAGTAACTAAAAATAAAACAATCATAAATTAAAGAAAATAAAATATTAAAATTTAAATTAACCAAATTAACAAAAAATAGTTAAAAAAAACAAGAAAAATCTAAATTAACCAAAAATAGTTAAAAAAATAAAAAAATCTAAATTAACTAAATTAACCTAAATTAGTTAAAAAAACCAAGAAAAATATAAAACTTCAATAAAAAGAAATTATATAAAAATAGAATTCTAATTAAGCTATATAAAAATATAAATTTTTAATATAAATAAAAATTAATATTAAAAAGTCCTAATTTTAAATAAAAATATAAGATTTAACTTATCTTTCAGGCATTTGATAAGCTAAATAAGCTGCCAAAAGACCAATAACAAACCATACAAACTCTGCAATCCATGACGCAGTAAGATAATATAATATTCCAAATATTATTATTGTTAAAACAAAAACAAAAAATCCGTTTTTACTATCACCTTGTATTAGCTGACCCATTCCTGGTAGGAAAAATGAAATAATACCAGCTAATGTTTTACTAACCATTAAACTCCTCCAAAATATATAAAAATTTGATATTAAATTTTAAAATTTAGTTACATATTAAAATTTATTTTTAATATGATATAAAGTTTTTCATAAGTGTATATTATAAAATATAGTTTATTAAACAATAAAAGAATAATGTTTATAAAAGTTATATAATGTATAATTAAAGTATTAAAAATATAAATAAATAATATTAATAAAAATTAAAAAAATAAAAATTTATAAATTAATAAAATATTTAAAATTTACTTATAAAAAAAAATAGTATTAAAAATTTAATTATATAAAATCTACTTATTCATAAATTTAAAGAAAATCAATTTAATTTTCTAAAATCAAAGTATTAAAATAAAATTTTAATTTTAAACAATAAAAAAAAATAAGAATACTATTTAATAAAAAAATAGTATTTGTGTTTATTTAAAAATTAAAAAGAAAATTAAAAATAAAAATTAATTTTCTAATTCAGAAAGTCTTTTAATCCTTTTAAGCATATCTGGGTGAGTTGAGAATAATTCCATGAATTTATTTCCTCTAGAAACTTTAACATTAGAATTTCTAAGTTGTCTTAACTCATCAGAGCCAATAATTCCATCACCATCTAAATCAACTTGAGATAACTCAGTAATATCTCTTTCTGCATGAGAAACATCATTTAAGAAAAATGCTTTATTTCCTTCACATTCTTTAATCTCAGATGATGGGGCAGCTGCTGCACCATATACAAGTTTATATAATGCTGAAGCTAACCATTCTGGTTTATTTCCAAGTTCTACACTTCCTTGATCAGCATAATATTCTCTTATTCTTGAAACAAATAAGACTAATAATTGACCTATAAAGTAGAAAACTAAACCAAGAACACCTATTATAGCTCCAAGACCATTATCATCATTATTAGAGTATAAGAATCCCATTGCAGTATAATAACAAATCATTGGAATTACACTAATAATAGTATTAATAGCACAATCATAATGTTTAATATGAGACATTTCATGTCCTAAAACTGCTTTAAGTTCATCATGATTTAAAACATTTAAAATACCTGTAGTAACAGCAATGTGTCCATCTCTTCTAGTTCTACTATATGCAAATGCATTAGGAACAGACATATTACAAATACCTACAGTAGGTTTTGGAATACCTGCATTTGCAGCTAATTCTGCAACCATTTGATGCAATTCAGGTGCTTCAGCTTCAGAAACCCGTCTTACACCCATTGACCATTCAACAAGTTTAGGACCAGCTAAGAATTGTATAAATGTTATAACTAATGATATACCTAGCCATACCATTGGAGCCATACTTACACCAACAAGTGCACAGACTAATCCAACAACAATATACAACATAACAAACATAAGAATTGAAGCCAACATCATCCTCAGATGTAACTTCCAAGTACCTTTCATTATATATCATCTCATTTATTTAGTAAATTTATAGTATTATTATAAATTAATTAGAGTTTAAGTAATTAATTTATAATTTTAACTAATATCTTATATTTTCAATAATATTATATAATTAAAGTATATAATACTTTCTTTTTAAACTTTATTAAATAAAAGAATGAAACTATTAAAAACTTATTTTATTTAAAATTTTAATTTTTTAGTCTTTGTTGAAATCCTCAAAATTTTATAAATAAACTTTCATAAAAATTGATTTTTAAATATTAACTAAGTTTAAATTTTTAAAAAAAAAATAGATTTCAAGAGACTCAATTTCTTAAAAAAAAGATAAATTTAAAATAAATTATACTATAAAAGATTTAAAAAAATAAATTAAGTATATAAATTTAATTTAAATCTTCAAATATAAAGTCATATAAAACCTAATCAGAATCTTCAAATACAAATTAAATCAAAGTAATGAAACCATTTAATCAGAATCTTCAAATATAAATGAAGTCATAGTAATAGAGCCTAATTCACCATCTTCATTAAATATTATAGGTTTATCGGAAGGTGATAATAAACCTAAAACATTTAAAAATGGAATAAAATGTTCTGTAGTAGGTATTGCAAGATTATAATTTTCAATATCTTTATAATTTATAATTTTTTCATAATCTTGATTGATTATGGCATCTTTAATATTATTATCAAACTCTTGTGCCCAATCATAAACCTTATCCATTCTCCAATCTACCATACCTAAATTATGTACAATATTACCACTAGCTAATATTAATGCACCTTCTTCTCTTAATGGTTTTAATTTTTCACCAATTTCAAATTGTTCTTTAGGTAATAAATTAACATTAACACTAATCATTACAACAGGTATATCTGCATCTGGATACATATTTGAAAGAACTGACCAAACACCATGATCTATTCCCCAATCATTATTTTCTTTTCCAGAATCTCCAAGTAAATCAAGAACTTTTTTTGCATATTCCGGTGATCCTTTAGGTTCATAGTGAACTTGATATAATTCATCTGGGAAACCATACATATCATTAACTTGTTTATTAAAATCAGCAGTTCTCACATATAATTCATCTTTAAACCAATGTGCAGAAATTGCAATAATAACTTTAGGTGTTCCTATGTATTTTCCTAATTCTTTCCATTTAAGTCTATAAGGATTATCTCCAATTGCATTTAAGGGAGATCCATGACCTACAAAAATAACTGGTTCTTTTTTGACCATATTTAAACTCCAAATAATATTGTATTTATAAAAAGTAAATATTAGTAATTTTTTAAACTATATATAAACTTCTAATTAAACTAATATAAAAAAAATAAAGACTATGAACTTTTTAAACCATATATAAACTTCTAAACAAACTAAATATAAAAAATAAAAATAGTTTAATATTAATTTATTGAAAATTTAATTTAAATAAAAAATTTCTATTTAAATTGAAAAATCAATGAATTAATAAAATATTTAAAAGCTAAATAAAGAAGTTTGAACTGTATTATCTTTATCTTTTTTAGATTTTTCCTTAGATTTAGAATCTTTTATAGACTTAGAATTATTATTATCTAAATTGGAATTTTCATCTTTAGATTTTTTATCTGTATCATTACTAGAAACAGACTCTAAATCCTTATTCTTAAACTCTTTAATTAAATCATTATTAGAAACTGACTCTAAATCATTACTCTTAGACCCATTACCTAAATCATTACTAGAAACAGACTCTAAATCCTTATCCTCCTGAGTTTTAAATTCAGAATTTTCATTAGACTTGTTTTTAGATTTAAATTCATCTTTTTTAAAATCAACTATTGATTCTTCTTTATTTGTTTTAAAATCAAGAGTTTCATCAGAAGAAAGATTTATAGAATTATTAAAAGCATTTTTCATCTTTTCTCTTTCTTCAGCACGTCTTTTAGCTCTTTCTTTATCCATTTTTTCAATGAATTTTTTAGGTATTTTCTTTTTCCTAAATCTTTTAATCTCTTTATCATCTAATTCTAAAAATGAAGATATTTCATATGCAGTTTTATCATCTTGGAACATTATCTCAAAATAAGGAAACATTGTATATGCTGTTTTTAATGAAACATGCATTTTTGCTTCCATTTTCTCAGCAATTGAATCTCTAAGACTTCTTTTTCCCCTATATCTTGCCATTTTACTAAATGCATTAGGATATTGTATTTTTGTAAATTTACGATATTTTTCATCCTTAGATAATGCTACTCCAAGACCCATAAATTGAGTTGCATATTTCCAGTAACCATAATTTCTACTATCTCTTGTATGTCCAAAGAATATATCTGCTTTAGAAATATAATCATAAGCTTTTTTAATTTCATGAGGTTTTTGATATTCACGTGGAATATTTTCTGCAATATATTCCATTACAAGTGTTGGTTCCTCTTCAAGATACAATACATCTCTTATATGATTATAATTTTTACTTTTAAGTACTGTGGTTACTGCATCAAAAATTGTTGATTTATCATTTTTTTGAGAAATAGCTTCTAAATCTTCTGGATTTAATGTTCTAGATTCTTCAGTTAATGCTTGAAGACTATTAATAGCTGAACGCATATCACCATTAGATTTTTTAGCAAGTATATTTAATGTTTCTTTATCTGCTTCTATATTCTCTTTTTTACAAATTGACTGGAGATTTGTTCTAATACTAGGTGATCTAACTTTACTCATTTTTACAACAGTTACTTTTTTTCTAATGGTTGTAAGTCTTTTTGAGTATAAATCATTAGCCATCATAACTATTGGATGTTGAGATTCCTCAATAATTTTATTTATAGCTCTTGTTCCACCTCTATCATCATTACCAGTAATACCATCAATTTCATCTAAAATAATGAGTTTTGGATTATCTGAAAATAAAGAATGTGTAGAAGTAGATTCTCCAATAGTGTTCATTAAAATATCATAAGAACGTTTATCACTAGCATTTAACTCAATATATTCACCAAACTCATGACCAATAATTTGTGCAAAGGTAGTTTTTCCAACACCTGGAGGACCAACAAGAAGTAAACATTTTTGAGGATTACCTTTTTTCCATTCCTCAATCCAATGTTTTATTAATTTTTTCTCTTTAGCATAACCTTTAATATCTTTAAAGGTTTGAGGTCTATATTTATCTGTCCATTGCATATTTATTCCCTTTAAATAATTTTAAAAAGATTTTAAATAAAATTTAATCATAAAAATTTAGCAAGAAGAGCTTCAAGTTGTATTCTTGGATTAGATCCTTCACGTATTCTAAAATCAGTTTCAGCTATATCATTTACTAATTGAATATAAACGGAACTATCCATATTTCCATCAGTAACCCTTTTTGTAACATCTTGATAAATCTGTGTAACCATATCCTCTCCACTTGTTCCTTGAAGAATCATAGTTTCACGAAGTAAATCTCTTGATTTCATAAAATCACCAGTCATTGCTGCAGTAATCATATTATGAACATCTTGAGGTTTTGATTTAGATATTACTCCATATACAGAGTCTTCACTAATTTCTTCACCTTCAGTTGCAGCAGACTGTAATACATTTACAGATTTACGCATATCTCCTTCTGCAAAGTATACGATTGTATCAAGCCCTTCATCAGTATAATCAAATCCTTCTTCTTCACAAATATATGCAAGACGTTTTTTAATATCTTCACTTTTAACTGGTGCAAATCTAAATATTGCACATCTTGATTGTATAGGATCAATGATTTTAGATGGATAATTACAAGATAAAATAAAAGATGCAGTTTTGGTATACATTTCCATTTCACGTCTTAATGCATGTTGAGCATCTTTAGTCATATTATCAACTTCATCTAAGAAAATAATCCTAAATGGAGCACCAACTGGTTTTAATCTACAGAAGTTTTTAATATTGTTTCTTACAGTGTCAATACCTCTTGCATCAGATGCATTTAATTCAAGGAAATTTTGTTTCCAATATTCACCTAAAACAGATTTAGCTAAAGCTAAAGCAGTAGTAGTTTTACCTACACCTGCAGGACCTGAAAACATAAGGTTAGGCATGCTTCCTTCATTTTTATAATTTTTTAAACGTTTAATAATTTGTTCTTGACCAACTATATCATCTAAGGTTTGTGGTCTATATTTTTCTACCCAAGGTCCTATCATCTTTTCACCATAATATTTTTAAAAATAAAATTTATATTGATTATAATTATATTTTTTATAATATTTATATTATTTTTAGTCTAAAAATTAATGAATTTAAACTTAATATAAAGATATAAAAGAATAAAATAGATTATTTACTATAATTAAAAGCTAAATAAAAAAAGAAAAAGAAAAATAACTTATCTACAAATAATTAAAAACTAAATAAAAAAAAATAATTACCTACAATAATTAAAAAAAATAAAAAAGGAAAAAATTAAATAAAAACTAAAAAATCTAAATAAATTAGAATTTACATAGAATTTAAAGGATATAAATTATATTTTTCAGTTCTTAATTTAATATCATTGAAATTATCATCAACGAGAAGTTCACCATCTTTAAATACAGTTCTTAAGATATCTTCACCTGGAGTATCAATTGGAACTGTTTTAAAGTTTTGACCATTAGCTAATAATTTAAGTCTTCCTTTTTTAGATTTTTTACTATTATCTAGTGGTTTTTTAAATATATCAACCCATTTACCATTTCTATATTGAGCTGAACATTTAAATGCTGTTCTTTGAGTATCTCTAGTTACATCAGAGTGTAATCCTCCACCCATACCAAAAAGAATATTTTCTGCAGCCCATTTGTGTGCTTTAATACCAAATAGGATATCACGTATTTTATGATAATTTAAACCATCACCCCATAAAACACCAATATTAGCATTAAATACTTTATATCCTGCATCATTTAAATGGGTACCAAATCCTTTCTCAATAATTTCAAGACAATCAATAGTAGTAGATACAGGTTCACCACTATCTGGACGGAAGACAATTTTATTTCCAGGATCTTTATTTAAGAACTTTTTAATTTCATTATTAAGTTCATATCCATCAAAACAAGCATTTTTTAAAAAGTTTTTATAATCATAACTATCAATTACAACTGATAAAATACCATTATGTGCACTTCTAACTACATTAATTGCTTGTTTTAATTCATTTTCTGGTCCTTCTGCAGTCATTACACTGTGTTCAGTTGCTTGTACTGAAAAACCTTCAATTTCATTTGTATTATAATAATTTGGTGGAATTGTAAGTGCAACTAAAGTATCTGTTCCAGAAAAACTAAGTAAATGTGCAGAACTACAAAGTTTTGCAGATTCAGTAGAACTTGCTCCACGATATCCAAAATCATGTAACATAAATGGAAGATTATCTTTTTTAGATCCTGTTACATCAAGATAAAAATTACATAATTTTTTAACTTCTGCAGATAATGTTGCAACAGTTGATGGATACCATACTTGTTGAAGTAATGGTTCAAGATAATTTGTTAACCAGAAACAACGTTTATCTGTGTTTTCAACAGTCATTAAAACATTACTTACATTTACAGGAGTTCCTTCAGGAACTGCTTTTATCTCAATTGGAAGTTTTCCATCAAGTTCTTTTGCAATATACATCCAATCATCATAATTAAAAATACCTTCACCAAGATGGACTTTCATAATATCATTTGCTTCTTCTACTTTCTCTTCAGTTACAACATTTCCAACTAAATATTTTTTAAGAATATATTGTAATCCATAGAAGATTGTTTTATTAAATTCAGCCCCAGTCCTATTTTCAAGATAAGAATAAATTTTTTCAGTACCTTTTGGATAAAAGTAATGATGTGTAATCTTATAACTATCTGTTAATAAACATATATTATTTTCTATCATAGTATTCACCCTCTTTAAAATTATAATAATAGATTATAAAATACTTATTAATATATTTAATCATTATTATTAAGTAGATTAATTAATTAAAAAACTTAAACAAATTATAAATTATTTAAAGTTAATTAATTAAAAATCTAAACAAATTATTTAAATTATCTAAATTAATTGATTAATTTATTAAAAAATCGGAATTTAAATTATCATATTATTAATTAAAAAACCTAAATTAATCTAAATTAAAAAGTTAAATAAAAAATATCTAAAAAAAGAAAAAAAAATAAAATTATTTTTTAATTGTAATTGGAATATTCCATCTTAAAGAGTTATAATTTCTATTATTTGAGTATAATGTAATTACAAAATTATTTTTACCAATTTTTAATTTATTAGTTGGATAATTTATAATACCTTTAGAATTGGTTTTAAACCATTTATAATTTCTAAAAGAATTAATACCAATACTTACTTTAAATGATGATAAAACATTAGTTTTATACATAAAAGATAAAGAAACAGTTTTACCTCTTTTTATAGAATATTTTAATACTGGTGTATTATTAACAATTGTATAATCCATATCTACATTTTTAAAATAAAGTGAAGGATTTGCTTTAAGTATTTTAATTGAAGCTTTTTTACTTAATAATACACTAGCAACATTTATCTTAGAGATAATTGGATAATTACCAATACCTAAATTTATATTAAATGTAGCAATTCCTTTAGAATTTGTAATTCTTGCATATGTTTTACCTTTAATTGTAAAATATACTTTAATACCAGAAATTGGATTATTCTTATATAATACCTTAGCAGTATAAGCTGCATCTAAATATTTTTTACTTACACTAGAAACAATAAGTGAAGTTTTAGATTTAATCCATTTATTTACAATAACATTAGAAGATTTAGATATACTATAACCATAAACATTAGTATTTACAGTGAATTTATATTTACCTGGATTTAAGTTTACAATTAAATATCCAATACCTTGTTTATCTGTTTTTACATTATATTTTACATTTAAAAGACTGATAACTACAGTAGTATTTGTAATTGGAACATCTTTATATAATAATTTTACAGTATATTTTTTACTATCTCTAAAATCTTTATTTAAATCAGCTACTATAATATGAATTAATGATTTATTTACTATTACATTAATAGTAGATTCTACAACAATAGATGTTCTAGGAATATAAGTATAAACATTATATTTACCTGGACTTAAATCAAGAGGTATTGATGCTTCACCTTCTTCATTTGTAGTAGCTGTATAATTATGGCCTAAAACATTAAATATAATAGTATGATTAACTAAAACTTTACCATTTGAACTTATTTTCCCAGTAAGTTTTGCATCATCAGTATAATATACTGTAATATTATCTACTTTTAGATCAATAGGATTTACAATATATCCATATTTTGTAGAATTTGATTTTAAATAAGTATAATTTCCAAAATTACCACCATTATAAATAATTGTAATATTGTATATACCTGGATTTCTAGGTGTCCAAATAAATGAATTATTATTTATACTAGCAGTATGGGAAATTGTTTTATTAGATCCAATAATGTATATTGTTGCATTACCAAAATTAATTGCCTTACCTTCAGAGCTAACAGATACATTGATGTATATAGGATTACCTTCTAAAGAAGAATCATTTGTAATTATCCTAGTAGTAGTATTAGCTTCAATAGGGGAGTTATTTCTTAGTTTTGTAATATTATTATTTGAAGTACTATAATTATCCTCAGATTGATAATTAGATGATGTATTTACAAACTGATAATCATATGAATTATTAGAAGGAATACAATCAGTATAATTCATTACAGATGAATCTGTAGCAGATACACTAGTAAGACAGACAATTACAATTATAAATAAACCTAAGAATATAAATTTATTATAATTTTTCATCATATCTCCAATTTATTCTTGAATATTTAAAATATCTTATTTAAAAATTAAATAAAATTTTAATATTTAATTTCTTTTTAAATAAAAATTAAATATTAATTTAATTACTAAAAATTAATTTTGTTGAAAATTAATTTTAAAAATTTAATTCTTAAAACATGTGATTTTCTAAATTTAAAATATTATAATTTCAACAATAATAAAAATTTAGTAATTATATAAATTATATGATTATATAAGATATATAATTTTTCTTAAAAGAAATCATTAATAAATTAGAGTTAAAATATACTTTGTTTAATAAAATTAAAAATTAATATTAAATTGTTAAAAAATAATTTTAAAAAATATAATAAAAAATAGAAATTTTTAAAAAAAATATACAATATAAAGTATACTTTAATTTAGATAAAGTATATACTATAAATATTTTTAAAATTATAAAAAAAGTAATTTATTTTTAAAAAAAATTAAAAAAAATTGAAATAAAACTTAAGAATTTAATCTTTTAAAAGTTCACAGACCTTATTACCTGCAAATAAACAAACATCAACACATGGAGATTTATCTTCACCATTTTTAGATATAGCTCCACATTTTACAGAACCATATTTATCTTGAAATTCATTAAACAATTCTTTAGACATAGGTTTTATATCATCTTCATCAGCTAAAATACCTAATGCCATAACAGCACCAGTTATAGCACCACAAGTACCATCAGCAAATGTTCCTCCAATTCCACCAGAAAATCCAAGAGCAATTTTAGATAAATCTTCAACATCAATATCACAGTCTTCACAAAGTCCCATAAGTGTAGCTTGTGAACAACTATAATCTTTTCTATAATCCTCTATTTTTTTAGATATCTCTTTTGAATTTAAATCCATAATATCACCTTAATATAGATTGTAATACTATAAAAAACACTAAAAAATTAAAACATCCCAATATATTTAATCACAATATTATAAAAAAACATTAAAAAATTAAAAAATAAAAAATAGCTAAAAAATATTAGCTATTTAATAATAAAAATAGTTTATAATAATTTTTTACCAAATTCTTTTGCTTCTTGAATTTGATCATCTTTGTTTTTAAAAGCTCCTGGTTCATTATTTTCACTTAAACTTAAAATATCTCCTTTTTGGAAACCAAGTATATTAA
Organism: Methanobrevibacter wolinii SH; assembly: GCF_000621965.1. Classification (NCBI taxonomy): domain Archaea; kingdom Methanobacteriati; phylum Methanobacteriota; class Methanobacteria; order Methanobacteriales; family Methanobacteriaceae; genus Methanobrevibacter; species Methanobrevibacter wolinii. The sequence goes on along the minus strand of NZ_KK211380.1, from coordinate 27,788 downwards.
AAGCATTCATTTGTGTTTCAAGTGATGGTTCAAATGATTCAGCAGGTGCAACACCATTACTAGTAATAAAGAATACTTTTTTATTAGCAAATAATTTTTGATAATCTTCATTCATGAAGTAAGAATATAATCTATCAATAATTAATTTAGCTTGTGCACTTACATCAGAGAAATAAATTGGACTTCCGAATACAATAACATCAGAATCTTCAATTTTTTTATAAATAGCTTGCATATTATCTTGAATTGCACAATGACCATCATGTGCTTTACAATAATTATCAGATTGACATGGAGAAATATCTAATTTATTTGTACTAATAATAACAGTTTCAGCACCTTCTTCTTGTGCAGTTGAAAGTGCAACTTCCATTGCAGCTTTAACATTACTATCTGGTCTTGGACTTGTATTAATTCCTAAAATTTTCATAATTACACACTCTTTAATCTTTTTTATATTAAATTAGATAATTCAAATTATATAAATATTTAGTTTAGTTCTAAAATTATTAATCAGTAGTAAAAACTTTATATAATACTTAAATTAAAGATAATAGGTATAAATATAATTATAAGGGAATAATATGAATGCATTTGATAGATTTGTAATTGGAGATACAGATAATATAGAATGGTGTTTTGAAAATAGACATTTTAATAAAAGATTATTAGATAATGGTATTTCAAGAGAATTTATAGTAGATACTGTTTATAATGAGGAACCAATAAATTATGAACATAGTGGTAAAAACCAATATGCAGTTATATTTCCTGCACCAAGTACAAAGAATTACTCTGAAATTAAAGTAATATTTGCATGTAATGATAATAAAATAGATCTTGTTACAATAATGCCTCATGGAAAAACTAATCGTCAACAAAATACTTATAAATCAGATTCATATAAAAAGAAAGAAAAAATGATTAATAAAGCAAAATCTAAAAGAGATTATTTATAAAAACTAAATATTTATAGATTAAATATCTATAAATCTATTTTTAAATACATTAAATAACAATAAAAAAATCTAATTTTACTAAGATACAAAAACTAATTATCTATAAATTAAATTATCTATAAAACTATTTTTTACAATAAAATATGAAGATTTCAAAAAATTATTAAAAAATCAAAAAATATTTTAGTTCAATTAATTTTGATAATTATGTTAAAGTTTTAAATAAATCCATAGAAAATTATTAAAAATAACTTAAAGATAAGAAAAAAGTAAACTATATATTTTAAATTACACACATAATAACATTAAAACATAATGAGGTTAATGGTTATGGAAACTGTTCGTGAAGTGCTTAAAAGATTCAATTTAAATATAGATTTATCTGATGAACTTTTAAATCTTAAAGTTAGAGGAGGATATAAAACATATGAAATTGAATACTTTGATGATGCAGTATCTGATGATGACGTAAAATATGTATTCATTTCAGATAGACAAATTCATGACAATGGATCATATATTGCTTCAATGGAGATTACTTCATTTGGTAAAATGGCTACTGTTGGAGATTATATTCAACCAAATTTAGATATGCCCCCTATAGGACAAATTTATGATTACCAAGGTAATCCTGGACGTATAATAGGTTAATATCTTTTTTATATTGTTTCATTTGGAATTTTAGTTTCAAAAAAATTGATTATGTAAGAAGTGATTAAATTTTCTATAAATCTATTTTTTACCAACACAGCAAATAATAATAAAAAATCTAATTTTACTAAGATACAAAAACTAATTATCTATAAATTAAATTACCTATATACTAATTTTACTAAAACTAAATAAACTAAAATTATAAAAAAATTTTAAAGAAAAGGTTTATAAATTAAATTACTCTAATAAAATTAAACCATAACAAAAATAGCTATTATTTTTCTCATCAATACCTAATATATCATAACCATTATTTTCAATAGTTTTATGAACATCAATACCACAAGCTTCCATTGCTGGACGAGCTTCTTTAGGGTGGATACATTCTTTAAGATTACATTCATCACAAAGAAGACATGGACCTGCACCTAAACCAAATGCTTTATAATAACCTAATCTACAACATTCTTCTTCAATTTCTGCTGAGATTTTACTAATTCCACCAACATTATCAATAAAACATAAACTTACTTGAAATAAAATAGCTTTATCATATGAAGATACCATATTTAACATTTCTTCTGCTTTAGGTGCATATGGTGGACAGGTTAATGTTTTACCATAATCAGGACAACCATATTGGCATTTTAATCTAGTCCAAGGTTGAATAACAATAGAATCAGTGTCTATTAATTTTAATTCTATTTCTTTATAATTATCTGTAACTTTTTTTAGTTTTAAACATAAATCATTAAAATCCATATTATCACAATAAAAATATTTATTTATTATTAAGAAACTTATAAAATAGATTATATAATTATAAATTCTTATGTAAAAGAATATAAAAACTTTTATCTTATTAATATTAATAAAATCTTTTTTAAATAGCTAAAAGGTTTAAATCTAAATATTCAAATAATAGCTAAAAGACTTAAAAATTAATTAAACCTAAACCTTCAAATAATATTTTAAATCCAAGAAATATAAGTACAATACCACCAAGGATTTCAAATTTATCTCCAAAGTAATCTCCAATTTTTTTACCTAAAAATATACCAAATATAGTAAATCCAAAAGCAACTATACCAATAATAATAGTTGGAATTAAAACATCTTGTTTTAACACTGCATAAGTTATACCTACTGCAAATGCATCAATACTTGTAGCTATTGCAAGTAAAGTAAGTTCACTAAATGAAAAACTATCTTCAATTTTACTTTCATCATCATAATCTGATGATAAACTTTCTCTTATCATATTTGCACCAATTAAAAACAGAAGTATAAATGCAATCCATGGTGCAAATGTTGATACAAGCCATTGTAATTGAATACCTGCAGTCCATCCAATAATAGGCATTAATGCTTGAAAACCTCCAAAGAATAGACCATACCATAATATTTGCTTAATAGTAATATTCTTTAATGTAAAACCTTTTGTTAAAGATACACTAAATGCATCCATTGCAAGAGCAATTGCAATAAGTAATGTTGCTATAAAATCCATATTATCACAGATTAAATTTATTTTTTCTGATTTTCTTCAAGATATTCAACAGATGCAAGTATATTTGGTTTATATTGAGCTACAGTATCATCTAAAAATTCTAAGAATTCTTCTGCAACATCATTATAATTATTAGAAACTACATCTTCATCTAAAAAGTCATTTATTTGAGAGTTTGAAACTTTAATAAGTGGATAAATATAATTTTCTTTTTTCCTTGGGAAATTAATACCATTACCACTGAAAATTTCAGATATTATAGAATGTACTTCTGTATCTAAAGTCTTATTTGAGGTAATTAAATCATAATCTTCTTTTTCATCAAATATTAAACTTATACCATATTTTCTTGTATATGGTTCAAGTATAATTGGAATTAATGGATTTGCATCTTTTGGTATTAAAACTTTAACTTTAGGTTTGATAGAAGATGCAAGTTCTCTTGATGCATTTGTAGCTATTTCTTGAAATAAAGAAGATCTTATAACCTTAAAATCTGAAAAATGTTTTTCAAATGTAGTTTGTCTTCTTCTTGAGAATTTTGAAAAACGAAGATTATTTATATAGATTTTATTTGGCATATAAGATATGAATCTTGTATCAACACCAATATCACTTAAATATCTTAAAATATCCCTCTTTGAATTTCCAAAATCTTCTTCTTCAACAGGTATATTAAAGTCAAATAAAAAGTTTTCCATATAATCACATTAAATAATTAATATCTAAAATTCCTCAACACCAGATGCTTTTAATATAACTTCTTCCATGACTTTAATATTAGCATCAATTCCAGTCCATATTTTAAAACTTTCAACACCTTGATATAAAAACATTTTAATACCAGATACACAGGTAGCTCCAATCTTTTTAGCTTCTTTAAGTATTCCAGTTTCAAGTGGTGTATAAACTATATCAAATACACACATTTCATTATTCATTTGTTGAGCATAAATTAATGGTTCATCATTAATATGTGGATACATTCCATTTGGAGTTGTATTAATTATAATATCTGTATCTTTAAGATATTTATCAGAATTATATTGTAAATCATAGCCAATTTCATAGTCTGTTTTATTTGAAATATCCTCTGCAAGTACTTTTCCTCTATTAACATGTCTATTTAATATTGTAATTGAATTAACATCTTCTTCACATAAAGCATAAGAAATAGCACGTGAAGCACCACCTGCACCTAATACTAATACATCTTTATTTTTAATATTTACTTTCTCTTTTAATGCAGACATTGCACCTATAGCATCAGTATTATATCCTTTTGCAATACCCTCTGAGAATTTAATTGTATTTACTGCACCTATTTTTTCTGCTAAAGGATCTATTTCATCAAGATATTTAATAACTTCAATTTTATGTGGAATCGTAACATTTAATCCTTTAATATTTAATGCTTTTGCTCCACTAATAAGATTATTAATGTTTTCTTTCTTAACATGGAATGGAACATATGCATAGTTAAGGTTTAATGATTCAATATTAGCATTATGCATTAATGGAGATAAACTATGTCCTACAGGATCTCCAACTATTCCAAAAAGTAGAGTATTACCATCAATCATATTTTTATACCTCAACTAAATATTAGCTGTTTTTTCATATTCTCTTAATTTTTTAACACTTCTTTTAATAGAATCTACTTTATTTACTTCTACCATGTATATTCCATCATATTTATTTTTCTCAAAAGTATCAAGTAATGTTTTAAAATCAACATTACCATCACCAATTGACATGTGAGAATCATCATCTCCTAAATTATCATGGACATGTATGTGTTTAATAAGAGGAGAATACATTTCATTAGCAGTATATCCTGCAGTATTTGCATGACCAATATCAAGACACATTGACATACCTAAATCATATAAAAGATTAGTAATATCTTCAAGATTTGTATATGTAAAACCTTGAATTAATGGCATATTCTCAATTACTGCATTAACACCTAAATCATCAGCATACTTCCCAATCTCAGAAATTGCATCAATATTTAATTTATCAATTTTATCTTCAAGACCTTGACCTAAAAAAGGTATATGACCCGGATGTACAACTACAATATTAACATCTAAACTATTTGCTAAATCAAGAGAATGTTTAATTTCATTAATAGAAGCTTCTCTAATAGAAGGATTTAAAGAACAGATATTCATATCAATTATTGGAGAATGAATAGTATATTTAAGATTAAAAGAATTTAAAATCTCAGTATCCATATCTCTTAATGGATAATCATGTAATAATTCAACATATTCAATATTATTATCTTCATAAAATCCTAAACAATTGTATAAACCATATTTAAATACAGCAAGAGTTGAAGCACCTATTTTCATATTATCATCTTATTTTAATTTATATACTCACTAAATAATAGTTAAAATCATAACTAAATAAACCTAAAGAAGTTAATCTACTAATTAACCTAAACAAGTTAAAACTACTTATTAACTAAATAAACTTAAACAAGTTAACACATCAATTAACTAAATAAACCTAGAAGTTAATTTATTAACCAAATAAACCTTAACAAGTTAATTTACTAATAACTAAATAAACCTTAACAAGTTAATCTACTTATTAACCAAACAAACCCAAACAAGTTAAAACTACTTATTAACTAAATAAACTTAAACAAGTTAATTTAAAAATCTTTATAAACTGCAGTTATAGGAAATCCAAAGTCAATAGCATCAAGTATAGTTTCACCTAAATCAAGAGTTTTTCTAATTTTAATTTCACCATGTTTACTTACAGTACCTGTAAATAAATATTTACCATTTACAAGAATATCAAAAGATCTACCAACATTTTCTTTACCAAAATGGAAAATAATATGTTTTTTAGTAATTGAATACTCAACTTGGAATGGTTCTTCTTTAATTAAATCTTCAAGAGATTCCATACCAATACTTATACCAATATCTCTTTCAATATCTGCAATACGTTTACCATTTTTACCAATGATTTTTGGGATATACTTTTCATCAACATAGATATTTACTCTATCAGGAGATATAATATCTGCATAGATATTTGCACCAGGAACATAGTGTTTCATTCTACGAATAATTTCTCTTTCAGCTATTTTCTCAACAGGAGTTTTATCATTATCATCTGTAGAATTATCAATTAAATCCATATCCATAACAATGGTCTGTTCACCATAAGTATAAATTTCATTTTTAAGTTCACCCGTTTCAAAGTCACGTACCTCAATTACAGGACGAGCAAGATCAGATTCAACCATACCACTTGGAACTTTAATTGTTAAACGATTTTCATATACAGTTTTAACTTGACCATCTTCTATAAAGATTGTAGTATCAACAACACTAGGTATTATACCAAGTTCTATTCTATTTGCAATTCTTTGTATTCCATCAATTGGTCTTGTTGCATGTACAACACCAATCATACCTACACCTGCAAGACGCATATCTGCAAAGATTGAGAAATCATAAGATTTTCTAAGTTCATCATATATTGTAAAGTCAGGTCTTACAAGAAGAAGGATATCTGCAGTCTTCTCCATATCTCCTTCTAAAGGTGCATATTGGGTTATCTCATTAGAGACTTGTAAATCTCTTGGAGACTCCATAGTTTTAACAACTTTACCATTATCTTTATAGAATTCTGCTACAGCCTGAGCAAATGTAGATTTACCTGCACCCGGTTCACCAGATATTAATATACCTTCAGCATTATTTTTTAATCTTTCCATTAATTTATCACTTAAATTATAATCATCAAGTGAAACATCAGCAATAGGTCTTACAACAGTTATTTCCATAGCTTCAGAAAATGGAGGCATTGCAATTGAAATTCTATATTCTCCAGATTGTACAACCATTGCTCCTTCTAAATCTGCTTCAAGATATGTTTTAGGGTCATATCTTTCTTTTTCAAGAATTTCTTCTGCAATATTCCCTAACTCTTTATAGGTGATTTTTTCATTAGAAAACTTTTCAAGTTTAATATGTCCAGGCATACCTTTTTTTACATATGGTTCTACATTTTCTTTAAGATGAACTGACATTGTTAAATCATCAAAATATTTAGATATAGATAATTCCATATTTCCTTTAAATTTCTGTTTATAATATTTTACAGGAATTCCTAATGCTTTAGCAGTTTCTGCTTGAATTTTATCACTTGTAATTAAAATACCTAATTCAGTATTTGCAACATCACGAATCATAGCATCAATTTCACCAGTTTTAGCAAGTGATATTTCATAGTTAGATGGACGTTTACCAACAAAAGTAATTGAAATATCTCCATTATCTTCTAAAGATTGAAGTTTTTGAAGCTCATGTAATCCTGTAATTCCTGTAGGTCTTTTTTTATTTGCTTGGTATTCAAGCTCTGCAACTACTGCTTGTGGTATAATAATTTCTGGATAATCATATTCTTCAATAACTTTAGAAATAATTCCTTCAATAACAGCACTAGTATCTGGTACTAATCTTATTGATTCCTCTTCATATTCATAATCCATTTTAATTACCTTTATAAAAAAATTAACTATTTATACATATCTTTAGGATCAAACAATCTTTCTTGAATGATTTTAATATCATCATCAGATACATTATCAATATCTAAATTTTCAATATTATTAATTTCCCTAAAGAAACAAGATTTATATCCTTCATGACATGCTGCACCTACTTGATCTACTTTTAAAACAACAGTATCCGCATCACAATCAACATAAATCTCTTTAACATTCTGAATATTACCAGAACTTTCACCTTTCATCCATTGCTGATTTCTAGATGTACTATAATAATGTGCCTTTTTAGTTTTAATTGTATCTTCTAAAGCTTGTTTATTCATAAATGCAACCATTAAAACTTCATTAGTCTGATAATCCTGAGCTACAGCAATAATTAACTTTTCACCATTTTTTTCATGTCTAAAATTAAATTCCATAATATCCCTTTTTTTAATATAAATAAACTATTTAAATCATTATTATAGTTATATCACTTAATTAGTAATAAAATACTAGTTATAAACCACCTAATAAATAAAAAACATAAAATACTAGTTATAAATTACCAATTAAGAAAATAAATAATTGTAAACTAATTATTAAGAAAAAATTTACAATCTATCAAGAATATAATCAACAACATCTTTAATATCTACAAGTTCTTGATTTCCAGAATCCATATCTTTAACAGTAACTTGTCTATTTTGAACATCATTATTTCCTATAAGAATAGTGTATTTTACACCAAGTTTATTTGCATAACTTAATAATTTTTTGAATTTTTTACGTGATAAATCAATATCTGTTGCAATACCTGCACTACGTAATCTTTGACCAATATTATAAGAGATTTGTCTAGTTTCTTTTGATATTGGTGCAACAAAAACATCAACATTATTATTAGGTTCAGGTAATTTACCACAAGCTTCAATAGCATCCATTAATCTATCAAAACCAAATGCAAATCCAGTACTTACAACATCATCTCCACCAAAGAGTTTAATTAAACTGTAAGTTCCACCACCACAAACTTGTTTTTGACTACCTAATTCAGGTACATAAATCTCAAATACAATACCAATATAATAGTCAAGTCCACGTGCTACACCAAGATTAATCTTGTAATTATCTACACCAAAACTTTTAAGAGTATTAATTAAATCTTTTAATTCTGCAAGAGGTTCTAAACATTCATCAAATCCTCCAACTAAAGATTTAATATCATCATATATATCACTAGTACCAACCATATCAATTAATTCAAGAAGAATATTAGCAAGTTCCATATTATCAATGATTGCATCTTCACCAGTTAAAGCTTCTTTTAATAAATCTTTATCACCTTTATCAACAACAATCATAACTTCACGAGATTTATCTTGTGAAATACCATAATGAGCAAATAAACCACGAATAATACCTAAATGGTTAATATGAATCTCAGCAGTATCAATACCTAACTCTTCAATTGATTCATTAGCCATAGCAATAACTTCAGCTTCACCTTCTGGAGATTTAGCACCTATAAGTTCACAACCAAATTGCCAAAATTGTCTAAATCTTCCTTTTTGAGGTCTTTCATATCTGAAACAACTACCATAATAATAAAGTTTAATTGGTTTAGCTGTTTTTGATAATTCATTAAGATATAATCTTGCAATCGCTGCAGTAATTTCAGGTCTTAATGCAAGTTCTCTATCTGATTTATCCTTAAAATTATATAATTGATCTACAATTTCTTCTCCAGATTTAGTTGTAAATAATTTTAATTCTTCAAATAAAGGAGTATTAACTTCCCCATAACCATAATTTTCAAAAACATTTCTTAACTTGTTTTCTACTTGTTTTCTTTGTGACATTTCATCAAATAGAAAATCTCTAGTACCTCTTGGTCTTGTAAATTCCACGTGATTTCCTCCATAAATATGAAATAATTAATAATAAATATAATAAGTTAAATTTCTTCTACAAAATATTTATACATTAAAATTTTAGTATTTTAAACTTTATATAATTATTTATAAGGATAAAAAAAGAATTATTAAAAAAAATATAAAAAAATTAAATTTTAAATAAAATTTAATAATAAATTAAAAAATTAAAGTTTAAAATAAAAATAGACTCTTAAATCTAAATAAACTAAAAAATTAAAGTTTAAAATAAAAATAGACTCTTAAATCTAAATAAACTAAAAAATTAAAGTTTAAAATAAAAATAGACTCTTAAAACTAATAAAAAATTAGAAATTTATAAATGATATACCTCATCAGAAGGTACAATATAAATTTTATTTTCATCTAAAACATCAATAAGTAAATTTAAATCATGAGTACTTAAAAGTACTATAGCATTATCAGTTTTTTCATGAGTAAATGCATAAAGATAATCAAGATTTATATCATTATCATATAATACTTTTAAAATAGCAGATAAACCACCAGGAACATCATTTAATTCTACACCAATAGTTGGTGAAATTTTAAAAGTATAATTATTTTCTTCAAGTACTTTTTGACCTTTAGTAGGATTGTCAACAATTAATCTTAAAATACCAAATTCAGAGGTATCTGCAAGTGATAATGCCCTAATATTAATATCATTTTCTGCAAGTAAATTTAATACTCTATATAATTTACCTTTATTATTTGTTAAGAAAATTGAAAGTTGTTTCAATTTTAAATCTTCATAATTCTCTTTAAAATTCATTTAAATCACAATCTAATCATTAAAATTACGTTTATCAATAACTCTTACAGCTTTTGCTTCACTTCTTGGAATAGATTTAGGTTCTACAAGAGTAACTTTAACTTTAATTCCAATTTCATTTTGAATATAACTACCTATTTTTTTCTGAATTCCAAGCATTTCAGTTACATCATCACTAAATAAATCAGGAGAAGTTTCAACTTTAACTTCAATTTGATCAAGTGTATCTGGACGAGTAACAATAATTTGATAATGAGGTTCAGCTTCAGAAACTTTAAGAAGTGCTTTCTCAATTTGAGATGGGAATACTGCAACTCCTTTAACTTTAATCATATCATCTGTTCTTCCAGTGATTCTTTCCATCCTACAAAATGTTTTACCACATTTACATGGTTCATAATGTAAAGCAGTAACATCCTTAGTCCTAAATCTAATAATAGGCATACCTTCCCTTTGAAGGTTAGTTAATACAAGTTCACCTTTAGTACCTTCAGGTAAATGTTTACCAGTATTTGAATCAATAATTTCAGGATAATAAAAATCCTCAGCAATATGTAAACCATTTTGTTCTGTACATTCAATACCTACACCAGGACCCATCATTTCAGTAAGTCCATAAATATTATATGCAGGTACACCGAAAGTATCTTGAAGTCTTTGTCTCATTTCTTCAGTCCACATTTCTGAACCAAAACCAATGACTTTAAGACCTAAATCTCTAGGATCATAACCTTCTTCTTTAGCAACTTCTCCAATATATAATCCATAAGATGGAGTAACAACTAAACAAGTAGTATTAAAATCATTCATAAGTTCAACTTGACGACGTGTTTGACCTGTTGATATTGGTACAACTGTTGCACCTATTTTTTGTGCACCATAATGAATACCAAAACCACCAGTAAATAAACCATAACCATGAGTATTTTGAATTATATCTTCATCAGTTAATCCCCAATTAGTTAATCCTCTAGCCATAAGTTCAGACCAGTAATCTAAGTCTTTTTTAGTATATCCACTTACAACAGGTTTACCAGTAGTTCCACTTGAAGAATGAATTTCAAGAATTTTCTTTTTATCAACAGCAAACATTCCAAAGGGATAAGACTCCCTTAAATCATCTTTAGTAGTGAATGGAAGTTTTTCAATATCATCTAAGGTTTCAATATCCTCTGGAAACACTTCACATTCAGTATATTTTTTATGATAGTATGGAACATTATCAAATGCATATTTTACAATTTTTTGTAATTTTTTCAATTGCATTTCATTAATTTCATCTCTTTCCATACATTCGGCTTTTTCATCCCATAACATTATATAAAACCTTCATTATGATAAATTATCTTAAAAATTTTATTAATTTTATAAACTATTATATGTATATTTTTCTTAAATAAAATATTTAACTAATTTTTATATTAAATATTGAAAATTTTTATAAAAAAATATAAGATATAAAATATTTAACTAATTCTTAAAAATAAATTTTTATATATAATCTTAATTTTATATTAAAAAACTAAGTTATATAAAAAAAGTATAAAAAATATAATAAAAAACTAAAAAATAGACAAAATTAATAAAAAAAGAAAAAATAAAGAGATTTATTGATCTTCTGGAGCAAGTGGAGTATAAACTCTTGCACCAAATTCATTATTAAGATCATATAATACTTGAGGATTATCTTTAGCTATTTTAACTTTAGCTAAACAATCCATAGCATTTTCTTCTTCTTCTACTTGTTCATTTACATACCATTGTAAGAAATTATTAGTAGCATGATCTTTTTGTTCAATAGCTAAATCAACTAAATTATTAATTAAACTAGTTACATATTGTTCATGTTTTAAAACATGTTCCATTACTTCAAGGTTACTTTCCCATTCAGTTTTAGGACCTTCAATAGTAGTTAAAGTAACTTTTGCTCCTCTTCTAATAATATAATTATAGAATTTTATAGCATGATCTTGTTCTTCTTTAGCTTGAACTTCCATGTAATTAGCAAATCCTGGTAAATCATTATCATTAAAATAAGCAGCCATTGATAAGTATAAATAAGCTGAGTATAATTCTGCATTTAATTGTTCGTTTAAAGCTTTTTCCATAACTTCATTAACCATTATATCACCTGAAAATTATTTAAAAAATTAATAATTAAAAAAAGCTAGATTAGTAGTTTTTAAATTTTTATAATATTTAAGAAAAAATAAAAAGAATTGTAAAATTAATTAAATAATTTTAACTATTCTTCTACAAATTGATCTTTACCTACACCACAAACAGGGCATATGTAATCATCAGGTAAATCTGCGAAAGCAACACCTTCAACATCTTCATCATATCTGTATCCACAGACTTTACAAACATATACTGCCATATTATTCACCTCTAAATTTCTTTAAACATTTTTTTAGCTGCGCCACATAAAGGACATTTGAAACCTTCAGGAACATCTTCCCATGCAGTTCCAGGAGCTACATCTCTACGTTCTTCACCAGTTTCAGTATCATATATATAACCACAGACTTTACATTTATATTTTGCCATTTCTATGACCTCATTTTTTATACTTAATATTTTGTTTCATATGATATAAACATTTTTCTTTTCATATAAAACCAATATCATATATATTTATAATAAAATTATGATTTCTAAATAAATAAACTTATCCCTATTTATTAATAAATACTTAATAAAAAAATATAAAACCCTATTTTTCAAATAGAAAATAACTTATTTCTATTTTAAATAATAAAAATATCTTGATTTTAAAATATTAACTTTATGAGTTAATTAAAAAATATAAACTAATTTAAAATTAAACTTAAAATTAAATAAAAAAAAGATAATAAGTAAAATAATTATTTTACAAGTAATACTGGAACATCAGAAACCTCAAGAACTTTAGATGCAACACTACCAATATTCTTTTCATAATTAGTTTTATTATCTAAAGAATTCCCAAATTGTCCAATAACTACTAAGTCAGGATTAATCTTTTGAATCATAACCTTAAAATCATTAATAGGATCAGCTGTAATAATATGTTCAACTACTTTAAGATTATTTTCATGACCTTTTTCAGTAATACTATCAAGAACAACTCCACCTTGATCGTCACCATCATCATAAGACATTTTAAATGGGTCAATAATATATAATGCAGCAATATCAGCACCATATTTAGATGCAATATCTACACCAGTATCAATAGCTTTACTAGCAGTAGAAGAACCATCACTTGCAATTAATATTTTATTAAACATAATATCATCACTCTTCAAGTAAATAATCTGCATGACAGAAGTCAATAAAGTTTCTAACTAATTTATCCATATCACGACTATCATCAAGGATTTCACCATCATTCATAAATATACCTCTATTTGAAAGTTCTTTCATGAAATCAGTATTATGTGAAACCATTACAATAGTAATACCATATTCTTTACATAATTTTTTAAGAGAATTAGATACAATTCTTAATGTTTTAGGATCTAAATCACCAAATGGTTCATCTAAAAGTAAAATATCTGGTTTAGAAGCAAGAACAAGAGATAACATTGCACGTACTTTTTGACCACCAGATAATTCATATGAACGTCTATCAAGAACATCTAATGATAAATTAAGATGTTTAAATAAATCTGCAACAGTTTCTTTAACTGCTTTAGCAGGGAATTTAGGGAATAAATCATCAAGAATTTGAGGCATAATACCTACTTGTTCTAATCTACGTTTAGCTTCATCTTCAGTTAAATCTGTTAAAAGATATAAAGAATCTAATAATTCATCAGAAAGTCCTTCTTTTTTAGCTATTTTTTTAGCATCTTCTACAACTTTATTATTTTTATAACCTAATTTAACAGCAAGTTGGTCTCTGATTGTTGCATAATGTTGAAGAGCAAATTCTTGATACATAAATCCAACTTTACGTCTTACATCCATCCTATCTAAAGAAGGTTTATGAATATCTACCCATACTTCACCTGCATCATCCTTTTCAAGTTTATATGTAACATTACCATCATCAGGTTCATCTAAACCATCCATTATACGAAGAAGCACAGTTTTACCAGCACCACTTGGACCAAGTAAAGTTAAAATATCTCCTTTTTTAACTTCAAAATTAATATCCTCCATTTCTAAGCTAACACCTGCTTGAAGAACATAGAATTCTTGTTTAATATCATTAACTTTAATAATAGATTCATCACTTGCTTCAAGATCAATATCAACAACAGGTTCCATATCACTTAAAAAACTCTCAGTAATACTGTTTACATCATCACTAATTTCAACTATTTCACCATTATCCATTAATACAACACGATCTGCAAGATATTTTTGTACTTCAGGTAAATGAGAAACAACTACAACAGTAACACCTAATTCTTTATTGATTTTTTTAACAGCATCTAAAATTTCTTGTTTTGTTCTAGGGCAAGCCATAGTAGCAGGTTCATCAAGAAGTAAAAGTTTTGGTTTTTTAGCTAATTGTCTTCCCATAATAAGTCTTTGTTTTTCACCACCACTTAATACAAGAGAAGAATATTTTTGTTTGTCTTTAAGACCAACAAGTTCTAAAATTTTGTCTGTTTCTTCACCAAATTCTTCTTCAGCTTCTTTTAAATTAGTTGAAGCTTCATCACCATATTTAGCACCATAAAATTTTCTTAAGATATTTTCTCTACAAGAAGCAGGCCATAAACCAAAATTTCTTTGTAAATGAATTGCAGTAACCTTTTTAAGCTGATTATAATAATATTGACTATCAGAAGCATTAACAACAACATCATCAACAATTACTTTTCCTTCATCAAATTTTTCAACACCTCTAAGACATCTTAAAAGAGTTGTCTTACCAGAACCACTAGTACCAATAATACCTAAAATTTCTCCTTCTTTAATCTCAAGGTTAATATCTTTGATTCCAATTATTTCATTTCCATCAGATAATTTATAAGTTTTAGATAAATTTTCTACTTTAAACATTTTATAACCGCTTGAAATTTAATAAATATCCTAAAAAAGGAATTTTTAAAAAATAAAAATGAATTAAAACTATTTTAATTTAAGTTAATTCATAAGATATTAATTGTAATATAATAATTTAAATATATATTTTAATACTTTTATAATTTGTTTAATTCTTATAAATAAAACATTAATTTCTCTAGGTATATAAAAATTAAATAATTAAAAAAATATAATACATAAAAATAAATATTGTTAAAATTCTTAAATTTATTATAAATTTATTCATAATATACTAATTAAAATTTTAATCTTTTAAAATCATTTAAACTAAAAGTTAAAAGCCAAACCATATTAAACTAAAACAAAAACTAAAATTTAAAAAATAAATCATATTAACTCATTTAAACTAAAAGCTAAAATTAAAAATAGATAAATCTTAAACAATAATAAAATCATCTAAACTTAAAAGTCCAAATAAATCCTAAAAAACTTAATAAAGTTTTCAAGAATCTTAAAAACTAAAATATTAGTCTATAAAGTAATAATATAAATTATTAATGAGATTATATAAAATCAGAAAATAAAAGCTATAATAAAAGATAATAAGTAATTATAATCTTACAAACTCAATACGAATTGTTTTAAAAAGTTTTAAAAGATTATTATCTCTTGAGAAATTATAGATTTTATCTTTTATATAAAAACTACTATCTTTTTCTTCAGATTCATCCATAGAATCAGGTACTTCTATTTGAAAAACATTAGTAAAATTAATATCATCAGAGTCCACTTTAAATTTAACATTACCAAAATGATATTCTTTAGATAATAATTCAAGTTCATCTAAAATCATTTTTAATGGATCATCATTTTCAACAATAACTACCTCAGATTCTATATCCTCATCATTAACCATAATATCACTAAATTTTTATTTAATTAAATATCTAATTTATTCTGATTAATTTCAAAAAATTCTGTATATTTAGTATTTCTTTCAATAGGAGTTCTACCAAGAGCATTAATTAATTTTACAAGATCAACAATAGAAGCATCTACCCCATCAGGAGCACCACTAGCCTCAGATAACTCATCTCCACCAAGAGTTCCACCTAAATCATTTGCTCCTGCAAGAAGAGAAACTTGTGCAAATCTAAAACCCATTTTTACCCAAGATACTTGAATATTTGGAATTAAATCCCTAAACATTAATCTTGCAACAGCATAAAGTTTTAAATCTTCAATTCCAGTTGCACCAAGATTTTTATGTTGTTCTAAGAAGATTGGTGAATATTGTTGCATAAAAGTCATTGGAATAAACTCTGTAAAACCATGAGTTTTTTCTTGAACTTTTCTTAATATATCTAATGTTTCAACACGTTCTGCAACAGTTTCAACATGTCCATACATCATTGTTGCTGAACCAACAAGTCCTTGTTTATGAGCTGATTCAACAACTTCTACCCATTCTTTAGTAGTTACCTTTTTAGGACAGATAATTTTTCTTGATCTATCAGTTAAAATTTCTGCAGCAGTACCTGGAAGACTATCTAAACCAGCTTTTTTAAGTACTTTAAAACCTTCATCTAATGACATTTCAGAAACTTTACATGCATCAAAAACCATAGTTGGTGAAAAACCATGAATCATAACATTTGGGAATTCACCTTTAAGAAGTTTACATAAATGTGCATAATAATCAATATCTGCTTCAGGTAAAACACCACCCATTACACAAAACTCACGAGCTCCATTATCAACAGCATTTTGAGCTTTTGCTAAAATTTTATCATCATCTAAAATATAAGCTTCTGGATCATCTCTATCTTTACCAAATGCACAAAATCCACATCTGATTTTACAAACATTTGTAAAATTAATATTACAATTATTAATAAAAGAAACTTTATCACCAACAATTTCATGCCTTAAACTATCAGCAGTTCCAAGTAAATAGAAAACTTCATGGCCTTTTAAATTCATCAAATAATTTGCATCTTCAACAGACAATGGTTCATCCCATGCATTGCCTAAAATATTCTTTGTCTTAGTACTTATATCAAATGATTTCATATTTTGTATTAATTAATTAAACATTTATAAATGTTTCTATATATTGTTCAAAATTAGGGAAGTTCCGATTAAACAAAAATGAAAGATATATAATAAATATTATACAATATGATTTATAAAACTGTTTAAAATTTTTATAAAAAAAAATTATTTTATTTAAAAAATTTAATTAAAATAAAAAAAATAACTTTTTATAAAAAGATTTTTATCCAAATGACAAATGTTTAATTTTAAACAATAAGATTAAAAATAAAAATAAAAATCAAATAAATAAAAATTCAATATTAAAATTCAGTCAAATGTTCAAAAAAGCCAAATGAGGGACTAAACAAACACCAAAAATAATTAAATAGAAAATATAAATTTTATTAAAATCTATAAAAAATAAAATAAATAATAAAAAATCATAAAAATAAAACACTAATCGATTAAATTTTAGTAAAAAATCCTATAACAAAAAACAAAACACTAATCAACTAAACATCAATAAAAAAAAATCCCATAATAAAACAAATAAAAACAATAAAAAAACACAAAAACAAATAAAAAATTCTATAATAAAAAAAGAAAACACCAATTAACTAATAAAAGATATTATTTAAAAAAATAGATTTAAAAATAATAGGATTAAATTATTGAAGATAATCCAATTATTATTAAATTAAAGAAATTATAACCTAATAACAGGGAGCAAAAGTGGAATAATAAATATAAAACAATTAATACAAATGCAATTTTAAATAAAAATGCAATACTTTCAATAAGAAAATATAAAACTAATATTATTAATGCTATTACAATTAAACCAACAATAAACCCCATCATAAATTTATCCTCCAGCTAATATAGTTTTAGATCCTTGATTGGAAATTTCTTCTTTTTCAAAATCAATATCAAATTTAACTCTTTCAATAGTATCAATTAAAGCCTCATAAGATTTTTGTCTATGAGGTCCAAGAATTGCAACAATAAAAAGACTATCACCAGTATAAAATTCACCTATATAATGAATAATATTAACTTCAAAAACTCCAAATTTTGTTTTTACATCTTCAGCGATTTCATTCATTTCTTTTTCAGCTTTTTCAATATCTGGAGTTTTAAGTATTAATTTATCTACTTTTTTACCAGGTTCTTTACCTCTTACAATTCCTTCAAATGTAAATATTGCACCTGCTTCATCTACTTTTTTAGATTTTTTAATATCGTCAATTAAATCAGCAGAACTTACAACATCATCATCTTTTTTAATTATACGTACTACCATATAAAAATCACTCCATTTTATAATCTATTCTTTATATAATATAATAATATAACTATAGTTATATAAATATTTTATTTAAAAAATCATATAAAAATATAAGAAATTTTAAGTAAATTAATAAATAAACTAAAAAAATTTATATTAAAATATTTAAATTAATATGAATCTATTAAGATATTTTATTTAAAAATTTAACTTTAAAATTCAATATTTTTTAAATTAGAAACAAAATATATCATAAATTTTAAGAATCTCAATAATATGAGTATAAAAAATTATCTTTCACTAAGTTCTTTTTTAGCAAGATGTCTAATTCTATTTATACCATCAATTTCATTAATTAATTCAATAGTTTTTTTAGGTACAAGTTCTTGCCAATTTCCACCATTAATCATTCTTTTTCTAACTTCTGTTCCAGATAATAAAGTCCTATTAAATAAAGGAGGTGCTTTTACTTCAAAATCTTCTTCATAAAATAACCTTTGTACTAAAGGATTACCTGAAAAAACTATAGAAAATGGTGGTGTCATCATTTTAACATATGATACCCATATAGCATTAGTATAAATATCTTCCATAGGTATAATATAATATCTAGATGAATCTACACCTTCATCTGCTAAAGCTTGTTCAATCATTAATACTCTTTCACCAGCAGTGAAAGGATTAGTTACTGTGTGTGATTCTTGAGCACTACCAACACCAATAATAACCTCATCAACCTCTTCAAGTGTTTTTAAAATAACCTGAACATGTCCTTTATGAATAGGTTGCATCCTACCAATGAGTAAACCTCTTTTAACTGTCATTTTAAATTCCTCATTTTTATTTAATATTTGATAATATTATATTATAATAATTTATATTTTAATTTCAAGTATTAAAAATTTTTATATATAATCTTAATTTTATATTAAATAATTAAAAAAAATATTAAAAATTTTTACATATAATCCTAAATTTATATCAAGTATTTAAAAAATTAAAATTTTAAACATTTTAGGGGGCCTGAATTTTTGACTTGTTTTTGAGGCCTAATTTTTCTTATTTTCATAAGTTTTAATTATGGTATATTCTTGTTTTGTAATAATACAATTGTAAAATTAGTAATTTAATAAAAAAAGGTCATTTAAACCAATAAATCTAAATAATAAATGCAACAAATATATATTTGGCGAAAAAAATGTTCCACAATTTAAATCTTGATAAAAACGACCCAAACTATATTATGTTAGACAAAATATTTAAAATTATTGGTTCTAGAAAATCAAAACAAATATTTTCATCTAATGGGTTTAAAAACCTTAAAAAATTAGATACAGTAATCAAAACACAATTTATAAGTATATTTTTCGATTTACCACTTGATTTTATTGTAAAAAACCTTAAAAACAAAGAAGAACTAAAAAAATAATTTAAAATAAATCAAATTTTAGAAGCTCAAGAAATCTACGATTACTTCCAAAGAAACTCTGTAGAAAATTATGCAAATGCTGTAAACAGTGCATTAAAAGCTTTCTGTAACTATAAAAAAGAGAAAAAAGGACTTTCATTGTTGATGCAACACCAATAAACTTAGATTTCAATTTTAACCGTAAAAAAACAATCCAAAGAAAAACTAAGAAAAATGGATCTTAAATGGAGCTATTCTTCCTCTAAAGGATTTTATATTGGATTTAAAGCAACATTCATACTTGATTACGATTCTATAACTCCCGTTGCAATTTTATTCCATTCTGGCGCACCCAACGATGCAAAACTTTTTGAAGAAATAATAAAATAATTAAACAGAAGACATATAATAAGAAAACAAGACACATTAATCTTTGATAAAAGATATTACAGTCTCACAAACTACCAAATCAAAATAAGCAAATACCAGATTGTCCCGTTAATTTTCCCGAAAAAATTTCTAAACATAAAACACCCTGATGATATTTTAAGCTACTCATTAAACATATTTAAAAATAAAAAAGATTTAAACAAAAATAAAAGACTTTTTAAAACAATTAAAAAAAGAATTAATCAACAAACTAATAAATTGGAAACATTACAAACATATAAAATGTAAAATCGAAGACTATTTCAAACTACTTAAAAATTCACTAGAAAAAAGAAAAATACACAAATTTACACCAAAATCAGTAAAAAAACCATATATATGTATTATTAGGAACACTACTTGTACAAAACTCCAATACATCAAAAACAGGCCTACAAAAACTCTCATAAATGTGAAAAATTCAAGCCTAAAATATTTATATTGTTGAAATTCTTATAATTTTTAAAATAAACTTTATCAAATTTGATTTTAAAGCACAATACCCCTAAATTGTTATAAAAAATAAAATTTCAATATACTCAAAATTTTTACAATAAAAAAAACTATTATAAAAATAAAATATTAATTATATCTAATTATAAAGTATTATATTTAATATAAATTCCAATATATACCATTTAAATATAATTTTATGGTAACATGTTAATTTCATCTTTAAAAATTATTGCAAAAAATAAAAAGATAAGTAAAAAAATAATAATATATTCATAATGTTTTTTCTGTAATTTTTTAAGATCCGCTGAATAATATGTTCCAAAACCAAATAAATAAAGAAATATAAAAAATACAACCCAAAAATTCATAACCAATCATCCCTAAAAAATCAACAATAAAGAATATAAAGAATCAACATCATTAATACACAAATAATTATAGTATATTCATTAATTCTTTCTGAATCCTTTTCATTATTAAAAGCAGAAACTCTACTAGCAATTTGAACAGTAATTGTAATATATAAAAAAAATAATACTATAATATATTTAAATATCATAACTATTCCTCATTATTAAGTTAAAATATCTGCTGTAAAACTCACTTCTTTACTTACAATATAACTTTTCGTGATTTCTTTAATAATTCTTTTCTTGTTTTCACCAATAACTTTATTCTTTGTATATTTATAATAACCTTTAGCTAAACCTAATTTTTCAACATTAACTTATATGTCTCTTTTTATTTCTGATTGAATACATTTAATAGATTTAATTATACTTTTTGTTTTAACAAATTTATTAATAAAATTATACTCCGAACCTAAATCATATGCGTTTAACCCCATAGATATTCCAAATTCTACTGCATTATGCTGTGTAAGATTAACACTTATTTTTTTACTATTTTTATCAATATTAATCAAACCAGAACTATATGCAGTACAAATTGTACCTACTGCTAATAATGGAATACCTACAACCGCACCAGCACCAGATGAAGTCATTATTAAACCTGCATTAACCATAAAACCACCAACAATACCAGAAAGTGTTCTAGAATTAGAAACATTATTATAAAGATAATTTATAATATTATTTGATCTAAAATTTTTTATTTTTGAATAAAATTGGTTGTAGATTTTTGAGTATATATTATGTATTTCTGAGTTTATTATATTTTTTAAATTACTTACTATTTTTGATGATTTTAAAAAATTGAAGAGACCTAAAATCATCCCCCCATTTAATTTATATTTCTTGTTTAATTGATTAATAATTATGTATGAACCATATCCCCCATATTCTGTAAAAGTGAGATAAGAAGAATTGTCAGATAAACCAAAATATGTAACATTATCCTTATTATTTAAATAAAAATCTTCTCCATTAATTAAGCCCAATATGATTTCATTTACTGCACATGTAGAATTATCTCCATTTAAACTCATTATATATTCTTCTAATACACTGGTTATATAAGAAATTTTATTTAATCCTTGTTTTATATTATAATAATCATGACTGTAAAATGCAGATGTCCAATTCCAGATACTAATACTTCTCCCTTTTACTGAAAGGTATGATTCAATTAGGTAATAATAATTATCTTTGTCCCATTTTATATTATATTCTTCTGAGATTTCATTGAAAGATTTAATCATTAACCAATTATAAGCAAGATTACCTAAATATAATTCATATACAACCTTATTTACTCCTGTATAATTGTTTGCATTATCAGTTACATTTTTCATTAAATTGTCATTAATAAGAACTCCTGTATTAATAAATATACTTTCAATAGCTTCATACCCTAATTTATTTGTCCAATTAGCTTTATTAAATTTATATTTGTTAGCTACACCCCCATAAGATAAAAGAATATAATTTATATTTTCATACATGAAATCAAAAATATTATAGTTTCCATAATTATTTAAAAATGTTGAAGAAGCAACTGGTTGATAATTAATATACCATGTACTTGAATTGAATTTCATATTTAAATTATTATTTAAGTAAGTTTGAGTCGTGCTTGTATAAATTTCAGAGCTAAAGAACATTGAAGCAATTTTATTATTACCATAATAAAAATTTACATTACAAATATTTTTATTTGAATATTTTCCACCATTATAAATAACATTTAAACTGTAAAGTTTGTCTTTATTGTATGCAAGATATCTGATAAATATGTTTGCTCCATTTGAATATATTAAAAATCCAATACTTGTAATAATTGAACTATTTTTAATTTCTATAATATTATTAGTATTAGTTAGTGAAAAGAAATAATATTTATTAATTTTTAAATTATTTGCACCAGATTCAGTATAACCATAAGTGTATTTATATAATTTATTGTTTTTATAAAATCCAATTAAACGACCATAAGGAACAGTTAAATTCTTAATTACATCTTTTCCTTTAATAAATACATGAAATTCATCTTTTTCTTTAGAGGTTATATTTATTGTGTAAATTAAATTAGGTTTGTAATATGCATCAATTTTAAATTCTGCAGTTATAGGTGAATATATTTCATTACCTTCAAATTTACATATAACTTTGTAAATATTAGGGTTATTCATATTAATTTGTAGTTTAAATGTCCCATTTTCATTTGTAATTCTTGAATAAGTTGTTGTGACATTTTTATTAATAAATAATATGTTTAAAGGCACATTTTCAATAGGATTTCCAAACTGATCAGTTAATATTCCAACAAAATATTCCCCCTTACTATGAATAATTAAATTTTTACTATGTATATATGTAAGAATTGTTCCATCAGTAATAATTTTTAAATTAAATATTTTTGAGGAATTCAAATAATTATCATTACCCATATAATATACTGATACATAATAATTTCCTGAATTAAAATTTGAAGTAGGTATTTGAATTTCACCATTATTATCAGTGTTTATTGTTAAATTTTTAATAAGGTTAAGATTTTGGCTTAATATTTTACAGATAATAGTTTTATTAACTAAATTGCATTTATCAGAGTATAATTTAATGTTTAAATTTCTATTTCCATTTTTAACAGTTAAATCATTACCTTCAAAGAATGTTTTATCCTTAATATTTAAAGTAAAATTATAATTTAATGGATTATATGTTTCATCACCATTAAATGTAAAATTAAGAATATTTTGTCCTATTGGTAATGTTTCATTGAATTTTATATATCCTAAATCATCTGATTTTAGTGTATAATTTTTATTGTTTATATTTAATGTTATAGTGTGATTTGCCACTGGAAATCCATCATTATTTACCATATAAAGAATCAGATTATTATCAAATGGTAATATATCATTTTTAATTAATAATAAAATATTTGATTTTAGAATTTTTATTGAATAATTAGCTGTTGATGTTTTAAATAATTTATCTCCATTAAATATAATGGTTAAATTATATAATCCGGGATATAAATTTAAATTATAGTATATATCTCCCCAAAAATCTGTTGTATAATTAAAACATTCATTTCCAACTTTTAAATATAATATTTTGTTCTGTAATCCTCTACCATCATTATCCGTTATTCTTATTTTACCATAAACTGAACCATAATTGAATGTATAATTTTCAGAAATAATTTTAGTTTCTATTAAACCATTGTTGTAACCTGTATATGAACTATTAAAGTTACAAATATTTGTAAATCTGGAATCAAAATTATAATCATCATTAAATTCATAATAAATACTATCTGTATAATTAACACCAATATTTTCAATATAAATTTTTGATGGTAAAAATGAACTTAAATTGTAAAAGGACAATATTTTTGAAAAACAAAATGTATATGTTTTAAAATCTATATTTGCATGTGTATAATTTGTTAAATAACTTGGAAGATAATTATTATCTTCAACAAAATCTACTAAAGTATTTACCATATGTATATAAGTATAATAACTTAATGTTTCATTATGAAATATATAATTATCATAAATCACAGCTTTATAAATATATGGTAAGTTTATTGTTTCATCTGTATTTTCATTATCATAGATTTGGTTTATGGTTTTTGCCATGAGATATGAGAATTCAAAAATGCTTAAATTTGTATCTGAAATAGTAATATTACTTGGTAATATGTGGTTTTTAAAAATAGTGTCTTTAAGTATGATTGCTGTGTTGATAATATCTTGTATTTTAAAAGATTTTGTAAAATTATTTATATAAATTGACCCATATGAAAATGTTGATGAATTTTCTAAATCATTACTACTATAATTTAAGTATATGTTATGATAGCCTGGACTTAATTTTAAGAAACAGTAGCATAACCCATGATTATCTGAGGTTAAATTAATTTTTTCCCCCTCACAATATAAATTTACTGTTTTATTTATTAATGGGTATCCTTGGTTGTCCATTAATTTAAAGTAGAATGGTTCATAGGGTGTTATGTTATCAGACACATCTATGAAGAATGGTATTCTTTTTAATATTGTTATAGTAATTTTTTTTGATGCTGGTGCATAAATTGATGTTCCTTCATATTTTATTGTTGCATTGTATGTATTTGGCCAAAGATTAATATCTAAACAAGCCATTCCCTCAGAGTTAATAGTTTTGTTATATGTTATTTCCTGTAAAGTAATAGTTATTTTCTGATTTACTAATGGATTACCATTATTATCATATAAATAAATATTTAAAGTATTATTATTATGAAAATATTTAACTAAATCATTAACAACAAGATTAACTGGAATTTTATCAATATTATTTTCATTTGATGAATTAAGATTATCTGATTTTAGAATTTCTTTAGAATTTCCTAAAATTAGTTTATCGTTATCTTCAGAATTATAACCATAATCCTCAATATCATTATCATTATTTTCATTGCTTTTTGTGATAATACTTTGATTTATATTATTTGTATTGTTTTGAATTATATCTGTGTGATTTATAGTAGTATTTGTATTATCTACTGCAGAGATTGAAGACATATTTAACCCTATAATAATCATAAACATAATCAAAAGAAAATATAAAATATAACTTTTTTTCATATTCCCAATATACTCCCCATTTAAAAAAAATATATGTGATAAATTGTTTAGAAAATTTAATATTTTAATAAACAAAAAATAATTATTTAATTTTATTTTTTAATCTAATTAAATTTCAATAAAGATTTATTCATATAAATATTTTTCATATGTTTTTTATGTTTAAATGTATATTTAACTAATATTTAAACTTTTTTTTAAAAAATAAAAACAAATATGAAATTTCAATAATAAAAGAAATTCAAATTATTAAATATTTTAGGGGCATGAATTTTTGACTTGTTTTTGAGGCCTAAATTTTCTTATTTTTATAGCTTTAATTATGGTATATTCTTGTTTTGTAATAATACAATTGTAAAATTAGTAATTTAATAAAAAAAGGTCATTTAAACCAATAAATTTAAATAATAAATGCAATAAATATATATTTGGCGAAAAAAATGTTGCACAATTTAAATCTTGATAAAAACGACCCAAACTATATTATGTTAGACAAAATATTTAAAAATATTGGTTCTAGAAAATCAAAACAAATATTTTCATCTAATGGATTTAAAAACCTTAAAAAATTAGATACAGTAATCAAAACACAATTCATAAGCATATTTTTCGATTTACCCCTTAATTTTATTGTAAAAAACCTTAAAAACAAAGAAGAACTAAAAAAATAATTTAAAATCAACCCGATTTTAGAAACTCAAGAAATCTACGATTACTTCCAAAGAAACTCCGTAAGAAATTATACAGATTCCGTAAATAGTGCATTAAAAGCTTTCTGTAACTATAAAAAAGAGAAAAAAGACTTTCATTGTTGATACAACACCAATAGACTTAAATTTCAATTTTAACCATAAAAAACAATCAAAAGAAAAACTAAGAAAAATGGATCTTAAATGGAGCTATTCTTCATCTAAAAGATTTTATATTGAATTTAAAACAACATTCATATTTGATTACAATTCTATGACTCCCGTTGCAATTTTATTCCATTCTGGCGAACCCAACGATACAAAACTTTTTGAAGAAATAATGAAAGAATTACGCAGAAGACGAATAATAAGAAAACAAGACACATTAATCTTTGATAAAGAATATTACAGTTTCATAAACTACCAAATAAGAATCAGCGAATACCAGATCGTCCCGCTAATTTTCCCAAAAAAATTTCTAAACATAAAACACCTTAATGATGTTTTAAGCTACTCATTAAACATATTTAAAAATAAAAAAGATTTAAACAAAAATAAAAGACTTTTTAAAAGATTAAAAAAAGAATTAATCAGTAAACTCATGAATTGGAAACATTACAAACCAATAAGAGGTAAAATTGAAGACTATTTCAAAGTACTTAAAAATTCATTAGAAATGAGAAAAATACACAAATTTACACCAAAATCAGTAGAAAAAACCCTATATTTATATGTATTATTAGGAACACTACTTGTACAGAACTCTGATACATCAAAAACAGGCTTACAAAAGCTCTCACAAATGTAAAAAAATTCAGGCCCCTAAATTTTTATATATAATCCTAATTTTATATCAAGTATTTAAAAAAATTAAAATTTTAAACATTTTATAAATAAAAAAATTAAATTTAAAATATCAAACTTATTGTATTTTAGATTAAACTTTAATAAATAAGTATTTATATTTAAAAGCACTAAATTCAATAAAAAAATAAATCCAATAAAACACTATAATTTCTAAAAATTTAAACAAAATTTAAGATTCAAAATTAAATCTAAGAAAACACTATAATTTCTAAAAATTTAAACAAAATTTA
>NZ_KK211379.1:44461-118908 GCF_000621965.1 Methanobrevibacter wolinii SH | reverse complement strand
TGTTTTAAGCTACTCCTTAAACATATTTAAAAATAAAAAGCAATTAAATAAAAATAAAAGACTATTTAAACGATTAAAAAAAGAATTAATCAGTAAACTCATGAATTGGAAACATTACAAACCAATAAGAGGTAAAATCGAAGACTATTTCAAAGTACTTAAAAATTCATTAGAAATGAGAAAAATACACAAATTTACACCAAAATCAGTAGAAAAAACCTTATATTTATATGTATTATTAGGAACACTACTTGTACAAAACTCAGATACATCAAAAACAGGCCTACAAAAGCTCTCACAAATGTGAAAAATTCAGGCCCCTAATATATATTTATGTTTTTTTTAGATTTTTTATTATACTATTTTATATTATATAATAAGTTAATTATTTTAAATGTAGTTTTTAGCTTTTTTACTATATTTTTTAATAGCTTAATTATTTTAAAAAGTAGTTTCATGTTTTTATATTATTTAATAGCTTATTTTTAAAAATAGTTTTTATATTTAAATTTAAAAAAGTATTAAAAGTGAATAAATCACTTTTATATAAAAAATATTTAATATTTTAAGTACATTTTTATTTTTGCTATGTTTAAGTAATTTTTAAATACTTGTTTTATTTTTGTCATGTTTAAGTAATTTATTTTATGTGTTTTTTTTAGATTATTCTAATTTTTCCAGTAGCTGTTACTTTATTATATCTATTGTCACCAGAATAGCTTACTATATAAGTATATATTTTTTTATTGTTTAGATTAATTTTTAGTGTAGCTATTCCTTTGTTATTAGTTTTTACAGTATATATCTTATTGTTTACTTTTATTTTTAGTTGTTTTTCTTTAATTACTCTATTTTTTCTGTCTTTTAATGTAACTGTTATATATTTAGATTTTGTTTTTTGCCTATAAGTTTTTGTAGGTGCTATTATTTTAAGTGTCTTTTTTGTAATAGTTATTTTTGCAACAGAAAAACTACCTTCATATTTATTATCACTTAAAAAAGCAATTGCAAATGTATAGACTCCAGGAAATGCTAAATTTATTTGAAGTTTTCCAACTCCATTTTTATCAGTGACTACATTATATACTACTCCATTAAATCCAATTTGAAGCATTTTATTACTTATTACTTTGTTATTTTTGTCTTTAAGAGTAAGTTTAAAATAGCCTCCTCTTTCACCTTGATAGAAATCAACAGCTTCTTGAGTCATGTCTTTACATTCTATTTTTGTAGGAATCTTATTTGATGATCCTTTAATTATTAATGTGCTTGTATTACTTGAATTATAATAATTATTGTCTCCATTGTATTTAACTTTAATAATATATGTACCTATATTAAGATTAGTTTTTAATCTAACTATTCCATAATTATCTGTTGTTAAATTATACTCTTTAACTCCATATGCAGAGTTTAGATTTAATGTAATTTTCTTGTTATTAAGTGTATTTCCATTAATATCTTTTAAAGTAATCTCATATAATTCTCCGGTATTGTATTTTATTGTAATATTTTCTAAGGATATGACTGTTGGAGTTTTTAATATGCTTATATTATTTGTTCCATTTACATGTATTCCATAATATATATTATCATATTTATATGTAATTGTGTATATTCCTGGATTTAATTGTATTTGTAATCTTGCAATACCATCTATGTCTGTTGTTAAATTATATGTTCTATAACTTGATTTTCCAATAATACTTACTACAATTAATTTATTAGATTGTGATTTTGCATTTGGATCGTAGAATGTAATATTGAAATATTTATCTTCACCATAATATTGTATAAAGTTATCAGCAGTTAAATTTATGTAATTTGTTGTATTTGAATTAGTATCTTTACTTAATGATATACCTGTACTTGTTTGATTATACCAGCTATTTCCTTGATAACTTACTGTACCTTGGTATTCACCTGGATTTAAATTAACTGTAATATATGAAATACCTTCTTCATCAGTATTTGATTCAAAAGTATAAGTATTGTTTCTTTCATATATTATAAGAATAACTGTTTGATTAGTTATTGCTTTTCCATATAAATCTATAAGTTTTATTAAAACAATATCATTTGTTTTTGTTAAATTTACATTAAGA
The DNA here is from genome assembly GCF_000621965.1 of Methanobrevibacter wolinii SH. NCBI lineage: Archaea > Methanobacteriati > Methanobacteriota > Methanobacteria > Methanobacteriales > Methanobacteriaceae > Methanobrevibacter > Methanobrevibacter wolinii. Next base: position 116,803 of record NZ_KK211379.1, on the reverse strand, counting down.
TTTGAAATTATTCTACTTAAAACTTTCTCTACTTTTATTGTAGATTTGGCTTCACATGGACTATAATTTTTATTACCTTTATATATTGCAGTTATATTATAAGTATCAGGTAAAAGATTAATAGCTATTTCAGCATTAGCTTCATCATTTGTTTCAAGTTTAAATGTTTGGCTAATATTACCTTTACTAATAGTTAATTCAATAGTTTCTCCTTTTATAGGATTACTTTCATTATCTAAAAGTTTAACTGAGTAAATATCACCATAACCATATAATGTTTTATTTGATGATATAATCTTTGTATTACTTGGATATATTGTAACATTTAAGCTTATATTAGATCCAGTATACCATTTATCACCTTTAAAGTAAGCATTAATTGTATATTTTCCTGGATTAATTGATAAACTAATATCTGCTCTTCCATTTGGATTAGAGTTTGTAATAAATATATAATGATCTTTACCATTACTTATATTGAAGTATATCATTTTATTTATTAATGGATTATTAAATGAATCTTTTATTATTACATAGAAATCATTGTTTTTACCATAATATATTTGATTATATCCAATAAGGTTAGTTGTTGTTATTAAAACATTTAATAATGCTGTAGCATTAGATTTCTCAAAATAACTATTACCTTCATATTTTATAATTATTGTATACATATCTGGTGTGAGATTAAGTTCTAATTTAGCAAAACCATTATCATCAGTTTTAACTCTATAAGTTTCTTGATTTTCTCCAGTAGAATTTACAAAACTTACATACAATGTTTGATTACTTATTTTATAACCATTAACATTGATTAAAGTCATATTAATATTTTGTTTATCACCATATATTGCATAATTTTCTATTAAAATTTTAGTACTTTTATTACTTATTCTTAAGTTTAATACTTGTTGATCTATTCTTGCAGAAAGTATTGCATCATGATTCTTAAGATTAGAAATTACAAGAACATATCCTGTTCCATTATTTAATAGAATACTAGTTTGATTTATTTTACCATAAGTACAATTAAAGTATACAATTCGTGTATCTGGAACAGTATATTCTGTATCAAATATTTCTTTTTTAGAATTTGTTAATTTATTTAATCCTACTTTAACAGTATAATTATCATTTGTATAATTATCAAGATTTAATGTCATTATAATCCAATTATCTAATATTAAATCTCCAAGGAATCTGTATGCTTTATCTGAGATTGGACCTTCATTTGAGCCCCACCAATTAGATGAAGCATTCATCTTACCTAATCTATTAAAAACATCGTTACCTAAGTATGTAGCTTTATTATTTAAAAATATGGAATATTTAATATTAGCTATATTATAATTGTATATTGCTCCACCATAACTAGCACTATTGTTTATAAAACTAGTATTTTCAACATTTAATATTCCACCATTAAATACTATTCCTTGATTATAATAATCTTGAGATTTTGTATTATTATTTGTATTATTAATAAAACTTGAATTATATATACTTAAGTTGTTTCCATAGTATTCATTACCATTTTTAATTGTTGTATCTCCATAATTTGATATGAAACTAGAATTTATAATGTAATTTGCTCCATTAATACAATGGCCTTGGTTTCTTATGAATTTACAATTTTCAATATATATTGGATTTGCATAGTTTGCTTCAAATCCTATTACTGGTAAAGTATTTCCATATGTATCCATACTTAATCCATTATTATTAATGAAAGTAGAATTTATTATTTTAACTTCAGTTATTGGAGTATAAATTAATCCTGCAGAGTTATCCTTAGAATAAATTGTTCCTATATTATTATCTATAAAGTTACAATTTTCTATATGGATATTGTTGTTTGTTGAGATAACAGTTTTATAATCATAGTAATTTCCATATTTAGTAAATCCTGTGAAATTAGAATTATATACTTTTATTTTTGGATTTCCAAATATTGCAATTCCAGAGATATTCTTAAATGATGTATTATTAATAAATAAATTACCACTTGATTTGTATCCCTGTTTAACATAAATAAGTTTAGGACTTAAAATATTATTAAATGAACAGTTTTCTAGATTAATATCTCCTCCATTTGAGCTTATAATGATATTTGCATTATTTTTATCTGAAATAAAATTAATACCATATATATTTAAGGTTCCCCACTCTTCACTTGTAAATATATTATTGTTCATATATGTTCTAATTGTAACTGGACCATTATATGTTTTAAATGTAATATTTTTTCTAATATTAAGATTAGAATTTTCATATCCAGTATATATTCCTGAGTAAATACAAATTGTATTTCCATTTAAAGCTTTATTAAGTGCTCTACCTAATGTTTTAAATGGATTTTCTTTTGAACCATTACCTGTAACATCATTACCATCTGTAGATACATATATAGTATAATTTGTAAATCCGCGTCCAATTAATAATTTTAATCTTTCTTTATTTACTATTCCATATATAATAGTTTCTTCAGTATTGTTTAGGTATTCTGTTTCAAGTATGTGATTTTTAATAATTCCTGAATTTATTGTAAATTTACCATTTTCACATTCAAAACTTGCGGGAATATCTATAATATCAATATCTTTATCAATATCCCAAGATTTCTTTCCATCAGTAAATTTAAGTGTTAATCTTAAAATTTCATCTTTAGCTCTAATTAATGGATTTTTTGATGTAAAGTTTACAATAATCCAGTTTTCTGGTTTAAATTTATTTTCTATAGATCCAATACTTGGTCCATTATTTAATTTCCACCAATTACTAGATAAATTAACAAATTTTTCTTTATTATTTGAGCCATAAACTTTATATAATGAAGAATATTTTATTGTAAGATTATTATTTCCATTTAGTTGAATAGGTGTGTTAAATAAAGATTTTTTAATATTAACTAATGAATTATAAAAGAATACTCTATAATATCCTTCACCACCATAAAATTTTGAATTTTCCATTGTTATATCTGAATTTGAAATATCTAGATATGCATAAAAGTCTTTATCATAATCTGTATTGTTAATTCTAATTCTTGGTCTTTTATTAGTTCCATTATTATTTGAAATTAAATTATAAGTTATTTTAGAATAATTTAAATCTATATTTCCAAAGTTGTTTAAGTGATTTCTATTAATTAAAGAGTGGTATATAATTAAATTACCATAGTTAATAATATCTCCAGCATTTTCACCTTTATTTAAATCAAGATTTGAATCTTTAATTGTAAAATCACCAAAATTTGAAATACCAGAAATAAATCCTTTATTATTTGTAAGATTACATGAAATAATAGTTAAATTTCCTTTATTATAAAAAGAACTTTCACTATTTTTATCACCATATCCATTAATAATTGTAATTGAATTTAAGGTTAGACTTGTATTTTCTGAAATATTAAAGATAAATGTTTTATTTAATCCATCTATAATAACATTTCCATTTATTGATTTTATTGTTAGGTTTTTATTTATATTGAAACCTGTACTATTATATCTTCCACTGAATATATAGATTATAGAATTATTTTCTGCATTATCAATTGCATAATCAAGACTTTGATATGGTTTATCACGTAATCCATAACCTTCTTTATTACTACCATTTACTGAAACATAAATTTCATTATTAACTTGACATACATTTGATTGATTTATACTATTTTCATTAATATTAATATTATGATTTGTTTCTAAATTAGTAGAATTATATGAAGTGTTATTATTTGTAGCACTAATTCCAGAAATAGATAAAACGAGTATAAATATTAAAATAAGAAAAATAGAATATTTCAGTTTAAATTTGATATTTTCACATCCTTATTTTTTCTAAACTTTCTTAAATTGATAATTTAATTATATAAATAAATTAAATATCTATTTAATTTAATTATATAACTAGTTTAAAAAACAATAAAATGATGATTAATTTAATCATCGATTTTTATCATTTCTTTTTTCTTTTTTATATCCAATATAAATTAATATTGAAAATAGTATTATTACATATATTAATGTATTTGGATCGACTTTTTTAGTATTAGCTAATTTTTCTTTAGTAAGTTCATAAGCTTTTGACAAACCAGATGAAGAACTAGATCCTGAATCGTCTCCATAGGATGATGAAGATGAGCTAGATCCACCTAAACTTTTTCCACTAGTTCCAACAGCACCTTGTCCATGACTATTTCCACTAGTACCACCACTTCCTTGGCCATTAGAATTTCCGTTTCCTCCGTTTCCACTTCCATGACCTTGGCCGTTTAAAGTACCGCCGTTTCCATTTCCATTTCCAGTACCAGTACCGTTTCCATTACCTTCATGGCCTTGACTATTTCCATTACCTTCTGTACCTTTTCCGTTTCCAGGATTAGGTACTAAGTTAATTCCAGTACCACCAGGTAAGCTTCCATGAGTAGTACCATGAGGGTTATTTCCACTAGGATTACCTGAAGGTTTATTGTTATCATCTACTTTATACCAAATAATTTCACTTCTAGACCAATCTCTTTTACTTAAATCAGCAGTTCTCCAGACAGAATCATCAGGTCCATTTGAAGAGCCCCACCAATTATGATTATCTACATCTATATGATTATTATTATATGTTGATATAGTAGATCCTTCAGGTGCAAAATTACCTACAATATTTGAATGTGAAATTTTAATATTTCCATAAACACTTTCAAATGCTCCACCAGTATTTAAACCACGATTATTACTTATAGTTGAGTTATAAATAATTACATGGTTTGTAAGATGGTTATAAGAACTATCACCATGGTAGTTTATTGCACCACCACTTGATGCAGTGTTGTTACTAATAAATGTATTTGTTATTGTAATGTTTCCAGAAAGACTAATTCCACCACCATTTTCAGCAGTGTTATGGGTAATTTTAGAACCATCTATTAATCCGCTACGGCTATTAATAGATAATCCACCACCATCTTTATTTGCTTCATTATTTGTAATATTTGTGGATTTAATTATTAATCTATTAACAGAGGCAAATATTCCACCTCCATTATTACTTGCAGTGTTTTTATTTATTGTTGAATTATATATTTCTAAAGTAGAATTATCTGGAATTTTTAAATTACTAGTAAAATATATACTTCCTCCATTAACTGCAGAATTATAGTTAAATTTACAATTATTTATAATGAGTTTTGAGTTTCTATGATTATATACTACTCCACCAGAACCAAGATTACAACAATTACTTACATCTTTATTATGATTTACACAAAAACCTAAAGAATTCATTGCAGTATTATTATAAAAATTTGAATTATATAAACTACAATTTCCTTCATTATATATTACTCCACCTTCAATAGCAGAATTATTATAGAATGTAGAATTATAAATTCTTAAGTTTTTATAATTTTTAATTACTCCTCCTTTATGAGCAATACTATTAGTAAAACTACTATTAATTATGTTTAAATCACCATAATTTGTAGCTACACCACCAAAGCCAGATACTTCAGTTTTATTAGCATTGAATGCTGTATTATTAATAAATTTTGAATTTATAATGGTTAATATTCCATTATTTAAGAATACAGTACCATTAATAGAGTTTCCTTCAGTAAATATTAAATTTCTAATTGTTAAATTAGTATTATTATTTATTGTAAATAATCTACTTTTATTAAGATTAATTATTACTTTCTCTTTATTAATTCCAGATATTGTAATATTTTTATTTATTATAATATCATTTTCAAAGTAATTTCCATCTTCTAAGTAAATAATTCCATTGTTAAATACTTTACTTATTCCATATTTAAGTGTTCTATAAGGGTTTTCTTTAGTTCCATTTCCGTATTCGTCGCTTCCTTTAATTGAAATATAAATTTCACAAGGAGTATTCTCATAAACTTTAGAATCTTTATGATAAACTGCAGCATTTGCAGTTTTTACATTATTATCACTTACTAGATAATTATATATAATATATGTATTATTAGATTTTGAATCAATGTATATACAGTAATCATTTTTTGAATTTAATGATTCAATATGATTATTTCTAATTATTGTAGAGTTTATATTAGTACAATAGATTCCTGTTTGATTTCCAGGTATTTGATCTTGGATATTATCAACACTTGTATTATTGTTTGAGATTATTATATCATTACTTTCTATAATTTCATTAATTGTATTATTCTCAAAACATACAAAGCCTTTAGCTATAACTTTAATCTTATTTAAATTAATGATTGTATTATTTGAATTAATGGATTTAATTAGTTTTACTATGTCTGTATTGATTAAAATATTATTATTTGATATTTTAGTTGAATTTGAATTATTATTTTCAATTAAATTTAATAATTCTTTAGTATTTCCATTGATATTATTGTTTTTAAATACTGTATTTTCACTATCATCAATTTTTATAAATTCAATATTTGAGCTTCCATTTATAACAATATCATTATTAGATAATGTATTGTTTAATCCATTTTTAATTAGTATGATACTTGCATTTCTTGTATCATAGATTCTGAAAATATTATTATTAAGTTTTATATTTTCTGTATTATTTAAAATAATTTTAAGTTCATTATAAGTATTAAATATCATATTGGATATTATGGAGTTGGAACTACCTTTATTAAATATAATAATTGAAGATATGCTTGAATCAGCATCATATGAACTAATATTTAATGGGATATCAATTATAAATGATTTAACAGTTGTTAAATTTTTAAATAATATTTTATCTCCTTTTTTAATAACTGAATTTAATCTTCCATTAATTTTACTTGTGAAATAATTTAAGAAGTTATAATCACTAATTACATAAGTATTATTTTCAATATTGATTTTAACACTATACTTATAATAGTCTATAATCTTTTTACTATTTGTTTCAATAGTATTTTTAATTATTTCTATTCTATTTGAATTATGTGAAAGATTAATAATTTTACTATCTGTATTATTATTTGTAAATCCTGTAATTCTATTTTCTTGGATTTTAAGATTAGATCCATTATTTATTAAAATACTATTAAAATCACTTGAATTTGAATAGATTTTATTTTCATAGATTAAAGATTTACTAATATTATTTAATATAATAGGATATCCACTATTATTAGAATTAATTATAATCTTATTTTCTTTAATAGTTAAATTATTAGTGTTATTATTTCCATTTAAATATATTCCATAACTTGTATTATTTGATAGAATATTTATGTAATTTTCATTTATTTGGCTGTTATTTAAGGAATCTGTTATAATAGCTTTTCCAGTATCTGATTTTATAACAATATTATTTTTATTTATATTTATGGAATTTCCATTATCATTAGAATTATTAATAGCTATTCCAGAGTTAATAGTTTCAATATAAATATTATTATTCTTAATATTGTTACTATCTGATTTTTCTATTGAAATTCCATTAACTATTTTATTTACTTTGTTATTATTTATTAAAGTAATATTATTTCCTGTAATTTCAATATTAGATGTATTAGATATGCTTATTGCTTTATCATTATTTATATTATAGATTGTTAAGTCTTTAATAACAGTTCCTTCAGAACCTTTAATTAAATCTATTGTAACATTATATAAAAAATTATTATATTGATTACTCATTAAATACATGGTTTTATCAATTATAATTTTTTTATTTGTTAAAATAGTTAAAATTATGACTCTATTTGCACCTTCTTTAAATGTAAAGTTTAAATATCCATCTTTTGTAAAGAAATCATAAAAATTAGTATCATTAATTGTAATTGCTGTTGGATCTGTTAGTATTCCATTTATTATATTATCAAATAAACTATCACTTTTATTATCAGTTATATTTCTATTAATACCAGTTGTTGCATTTGTATCTATTATATTGTTTCCAATAATAGAATGATAAACTAAACCATTAATATTAATACCTTCATGGTCAGATTTTATTCTGTTTCCTAATATTGTATTATTTTCGATTCTAGCATTTTTTATGTTTGCATTAATTCCATATGCATTTGATTCAATAATATTATTTAGGATTCTATTATATGAACTATTAAAGTAAATACCAGGATCTACTGTAGAAAGTATTTTATTATTTATTATAGTATTATTATCATTATTTATTGAAATACCAGTACCATAATTTTTCATTGTAAGTTTATTATTATTACAAGTAGTATTTTTAGAATAGATTTCTATTCCACTGTATATATCATTATTAAAGTATAAATCATTATTGGAAATATTTACATTATTTCCATAAACTTTTATACCACCAAGTATGTTTTGATATGAGATTAAACTATTATTTTCTATTAAAATATTTCTTCCATGATTAATAATACCTGATTCAGTTAAATTAATCATTTTATTTCCAATAATAGTAAGATTTTCTCCATCAACATTAATAGCATCAGATACATGTTCTATTGTATTGTTAATTATACTTGTATTATTATGATATCCATAAACTATTTGCATACCATAAGACATTTGTGATGCAATTTCTGTATATAAGTAATTATTTGAAATATATGTTCCAATACAAACGTCTTTTGCTCCTTCCCATCCTAAATGATTTAAGTATATTGTATTAGATTGGATTGTAGTTAAATTATTATATGATATTATATTATAATTTGATAAATCCATTACTAAACAGCTTGTAGCTTCCAATCTAGAATTTCCAGTATGAAAGGAATTATAAACAATTTTATTATAAGAAGAATTATAAGAGAATAATGCAAAACCAAATTCACATTTTCTTGAATCTATTGTATTAAATGAAATAATATTATTATTTGTATTATTTAAATAGAATCCATAGGGAATTACAAGTTTAAAACCATTAATATCAACAGTAGATTGATTATTTAAAATATTAATCTTAGTAATAGTTGAACCATCACTACCTTTTAATAGGTATATTCCACCATTTCTAATTTTATCATCAGGACTAATACTTGTAATATAAAGTCTTTTATTTATTTTAAATAATCTATTTGTAACATTTCCTATTTTTAAAATATCTCCATTATTAAAAATATCATCAGATAATACTTCACCAGTATATTTATTAAAATATTCTTCATAGTTATTATCTGTAATTATAATGGTTTTTCCAGGATAATTATTATTAGTACTTGAGTTTTTAAGGATATTTCTTGTATTTTCTTCTTTAAGATATGTATTTTCTGTTTTTATATCTTTTACTTTTCTAGAGTTTATATTGTCTTTTGAACTTGTAGAATATTGAATTTTTAGATTCTTTGAATCTGAAGTGTGTGTTGATTGAATTTCTGTATTTTTATTAGAATCTGAAGTGTGTGTTGATTGAGTTTTTATATTCTTTGAGTTTGAAGAATGTGTTGATTGAGTTTTCATATTTGAAGAAGAATCATTTATGACTTCAACATTAGAATTTAATACTTGTTTATCTAATAATCCATTATGATTTGTACTCGAATTTATATCTGAGGCATTAATTGTACTTAAAGTAATTAATGTAAATATTATAATTATTAGTAAGAGATAATATTTCGAATACTTTATCTTTATTTTTTCACCTCCATTAATTATTATAATCAAATTAAAATTTAAATATTAAAGTATTTTTTATTTTATTTAATATTTTAATAATTTAATTCAAAAATTTTTTATTAGTGATAAATTTAATTTGATTATGTTTAAATATTATATTCTTTTTATATATTAAGTTTTTTTAATTATTTTAATTATTGTCTATTTTTTCTATTTTAGTTTTTAATGATATGATTTAAACTAATTTTTATCTTCTTTAATTGTTTTTTCTATTTTACTTTTTGTTTAAGTTTATTATCTAATTTAATCAATTATTTTTAAATATTGTTTTTTTATTTTTTTTAAATAATTAATTTCATATTAAAATAAATTTTTAATTTATCTTTATTTTTTTTAAAAAACTTTTGATAAATATTATATATATTTAATAATATACTAATAATATCAAATTTATTTTAAATTATATAATGTATTTTTGATATTTATATAAGAATTTATTTAATTTTAAATTTAATCTTATTAAATTATTATTTAATAACCTTAATTTGATTTTTTAGTTAGGTTTTAAGTTATTTTTTGTTTAATAGCTTTTACTTGATTTATTGTTGGGTTGGGTTATTTTTTGTGTTTAGTAATTTTGGCTTGATTTATTGTTGGGTTGGGTTATTTTTTGTGTTTAGTAATTTTGGCTTGATTTATTGTTGGGTTGGGTTATTTTTTGTGTTTAATAATTAGTTTGATTATTTTAAAATTTTTTAATTTTAAATTAAATTTGATATTTAAAATTTAAAAGGAGGAAAAGAGTATTAAAAATAAGCGAATTTTTATATTGGCTCTTATAGTTTGTATTTTTTTAACACTTTCTGTTGTTAGTGCAGCAGATAATTCAAGTACTGTAAGTTCTTCTTCAAGTGTTATGAATTCGACTAATGGGGCTAATATAAATTCAGGAGAAATTACTTCTGATGATGGAAGTAATTCAGACATTTATGTCTCTCCATCTGGTGATGATTCCAATACTGGTAAATCTAATACTAGTGCATTAAAAACTATTAATGCATCAATATCTAAGGTTAATGAATCAGATAATGCTATTATTCATCTTGGAGAAGGTACTTTTGCTGGTAATGGTAATAATATGATTAATATTAAACTTGCACATAATAATTATAATGGTTCAATAACTTTTATTGGTGCAGGTTATAATAAGACTTTTATTGATGGAGAAGGTCAATATAAATTATTTACTATATCTGCTGATTCTAGAGTAAACTTCATTAATCTTACCTTCATTAATTCTAAGGATAATCTTGGTGGAGTAATGACTAATGATGGTATTGTAAATATTGATAATTGTATTTTTGAAAATAACACTGCTGTATCTGGTGGTAGTGTATTCTATACTGAAGAACTTTCTACTACTACAGTTAAAAACTCATTATTTGTAAATAACAATGCTTCTGGTGATGGTGGAGTAGCATATATGAGTGGAAATGCTAGTTTTATCAATTCTAAGTTTATAAACTCTTCTGCAGTTAAAGTGAGTTCTTGGGGATATTCAAATACTGAAGGTGGTGTATTTAATTTTTATCAAGGTATTAACTTTGATTTAATTTCTTGTGAATTTTATAATAACACTGCATATAGTGCTGGAGTAGCTTATATACTTGGTACTAGTAAAAACAATGGTAATGTCTCAGTATTTAATATTAAAAATAATAAATTTGTAAATTGTACTGCAATAAGTACTGATGATACTAGTGATGTTTTATTCATACTTAATGCTAGAACATTTAATTTAACTAATAATACTGTCATTGAACCAGGTAAAAATGCACCTTTCTATATTTATCCTGGTAGTATTACAGAAAATCTTAATCTTGTATTTATGAATAATTCTACTGTTGATGTTAATTCTCCAAGATTTAATTTATATGCTACTGTTACTGATGATATGGGTAATAAAATTTCAGGTGGAAAAGTATACTTCTATATTAATGGTACTAATGTAGGAAATACAAATTTAAATAATGGTATTGCTTCTATTAAAGTTACTAATTTACTTGATAATGGTATATACACTATCTCTGGATATTATGAAAATGGTGCTAATACTACAAATAATAAAGCTGGTGCTATTAATTTCTATGTAAATAGAGAAATCATTGAATTATATGTTTCTCCTAATGGAAATGATGAAACTGGTGATGGTTCTAAAGACAATCCATTTAAATCATTGAAAAAAGCTATTAATGTTGGATTTGAGAATCATGTTAATGTAGTTATTAATCTTGCAGAAGGAATTTATCCTGCTGAAAATAATTCAGGTCTTTCTTTAGGAAATATAGGTTTTCTAAAAATTATTGGTAATGGATATAATAAAACTGTTATTGATTTTAATAATACTAATGTAAAATGTATTGATTTTGGAACTTATGTTTCTGCAGATTTAATAAACATGACTTTTATTAATACAAATGGTTATTGTATATCAAATCCATATGCTGAAAATAATTTTGTTAATTTAAATGATTGTATATTTGAAAATGATCCTTATGCATTGAATATTATTAATGGTAAAGTCATAAATTGTACTTTCATTAAATCTTCAGGTATTGTAAGAAACATTACTATTAATAATTCAAGATTTATTAATCTTCCTAATGCTTTAGATTTACGTACTTCTAATGTTTATAATTCATTATTTGAAAATAATACTAATGGTGCAATTAGTGCAAGTCAAGGAATTCCACTTTATACTGGTATTTCTTATATAATTGATAATTGTACTTTTATTAATAACTCTGCAAAAAATGGTGGTGCAATCAGTTTCCCAACTAGTAGTATGTCTTCTGGTGATAGGATTGGAATAATAAATAATTGTATATTTATTAATAACACTGCTACAGATTATGGTGGTGCTTTAGCTGTAGATCCTTCTATGAATATTACTGTAAGTAATAATAAATTCATAGATAATAAAGGAAAATATGGTGGAGCTATTGTAATTGGAACTGATCATGCAGGTTTTAGTAATGGAGGTAATATTACACTTAGAAATAATACTATGACTAATAATGAAGCTAGTGTTGAAGCTAATGAGATTTACTGTTTAAATTCTCATATTAATGGATATCTTCAATTCAATGATTTAACTACTACTAAATTATCTGATAACTTATCTGCTATTGTTACTGATGATATGGGTAATAAAATATCTGGTGGATCTGTTTTATATTATCTTGATGGTAATTATGTAGGTAAATCTGCTCTTATTAATGGTAGTTCTTCATTAATTTATGTTGGATTTTCTAATGGAACTTATAGTTTAAATGGAGATTATTCAAATAATATTAATAGAAGTAACAATAAAAAAGCTACTGTTATTGTAAATATTAAAAGTATAGACCGTAGAATTAATTTATATGTTTCTACAGATGGTTCTGATGAAAAAGGTGATGGTTCAGCAAGTTCACCATATAAAACAATTCAACATGCATATGAAGTTGGTATTACTAAATCTAATAATATTTATATTACATTATTTAGAGGAACCTATTCTGGTTTAGGTAATGTTAATTTAAATATTTCAGGTAATGTTAATGTAACAATTAAAGGTCAAGGAAGTGGCATTATATTAGATGAAACACCTCTTGATAATATTGCTCAACCTTCAATTACAGTTACTCCAGGTAATCAAACATTTGTATTATCAAATTTAGTATTTAAAAATGGTGTAACTAAATATAATCAACAAAATCGTTCTAATATTGCAGAAAATATTATTATTCCTAATGGTGTAACTGCAAGATTTGAAAATGTTAATTTTACAAGTAATCATGGTAATACTGGTGGAGTAGTATCAAACTATGGTGATTTAACAGTTATAAATTGTGTATTCTTTAATAATGGAGATTCATATAATGCTTCAACAATATTTAACAATAATACATTAAAAGTTATTAATTCAAATTTCACATTGAATCATGGAGCATTATCTACTATAACTAATAATGGTAATATGACTATTTTATCTTCAAGATTTGAAGATGATTTACGTTCTGGTTATATGAGTTTCTTCTATAGAATTAAAAATACTGGATATGCAGAAGTTAATAATACTGTATTTATTATAACTGGTAAAAACCAAACTGAAATTTTAGATATTATTGGTAATGACACTATGCAATATGGCAGTCGTAATGCAGCTGATAGAGATAATCCATTATGTTCTAATGAATTATATAATAGTGGAACTATCATATATGCAAATGACAGATTTGAAGATCATCCAGCTAATGTTAAATATAATGGTGCAAAATCTGGTTGGAATAAAAATAGTGTATGGGGAAGTAATGGTATAATTCTCTCATTAGATGGAAATAATACTGTTATTAATTCTACATTTGTTAATATTCAAAATTTACATATATCTAGTCCAAATACAGTTCTTATTGATGGATGTTTATTTGAAAATTTATCTAAATTATCTGTTAGTTTAAGTAAAGCTGGAATTTCTGCTGATTATTTAAACAATATTAGTATTGTAAATAGTGTAATCTTGTTTAATGAAAGTGTTTCAGATCCATTTATTGTATATACTGCTGGTGTAAATAATTATACTTTAAACTTTAATAATAATTGGTTTGGATCTAATACTCAACCATCTTATATTAAATCTGAAAATGGTTATTCTACTAAAAGCAATATAAATATTGATAAATGGTTAGTTTTAACATTAGATAATATTACTAATGAAAATCTTGGTCAAAAATTCACAATTGGTTTTAAAGTTTCTGATGGTGAAAATTTAACTGATTACACATGTAATTTACCTGTAAGAACCTTCAAATTTGAAACTGATGATGGAACAATCAATCCAGTAAATGGTAGTATTACAAACTCTAAAAATATAGGGTTTAATTCTAAAACTACAGGTAATAAAACAATAAATCTTACTGTTGATAAAGAAGTATTAGTATATAATACTTCAGTATATAAAAAATCAGTTCTTAATATAAGTTCTCTTGTAATACTTGGAAATACTACTGCTTTAATTACCTTAACTGATTTAGAAGGTAATCCTATATCTGGAGATGTTGTAGTTCTTGTAAATGGTGTTGAATATCAAGTCACTATCAAAGATGGTAAAGTTGAATTTACTCCTGATGAATTTACTAAAACTGGAAAATATGATGTAGTAGTAAATTATGCTGGAAGTACTGAATATTTACCTTCTAATATAGAAACTAATGTTTCTGTATTGAAAATTAGTAAAACTACAATTGATGTTGATGATAATGGAAATATTATTGTTAAACTAACTGATGCAGAAGGTAATCCAATATCTAATGCTAGTGTTAAATCTTTAATCAATGATACAAACTCCAACACTTTCATTACTGATGATAATGGTATTGTAAATATTACTAGTTTAACTGGTAAATTAAGATTCACTGCAATATTTAATGGTAACGATGAGTTCTTAGGATCTAATGAATCTGATAATCTATTAATTATTCCTAAAACAAGAACTACTACCACTATTGTTTCTAGTGATTTTAGTCAGACTGCTGTTGATTTTTATCATGGTGAGCGTGGTGGATACTTTACTGTTGTTCTTAAGGATTTTTATGGTAATGTTTTAGTTAATAAGCCTGTTAGTGTTGGTTTTAATGGTGTTGTTTATAATCTTGTAACTGATGATGCTGGTGTTGCTAAACTTCAGATTAATCTTGCTTGGAGTGGTATTTATACTTTTGCTGTTGCTTTTTTAGGTGATGATGATTATAATGGTAGTTTTGTTGTAAATAAGATTACTATTAGTCCTAAAGTTTCTAGTATTGGTGTTTGTGGTGTTAATCCTGTTAAGGTTAATGTTTATAGGACTTTGACTTTTACTCTTAAAGGTGTTTCTGCTTTAAATAGTAGAAAGTCTGTTAATGCTGTTGGTAGGGTTTTAACTGTTGTTGTTAATGGTAAGACTTATAATTTGAAAACAGATAAGAATGGTAGAGCAAGTCTTAGGTTAAGGTTTAGTCGTGCTGGTGTTTATACTATTACTACTCGTTTTGCTGGTGATGGTACTTTTGCTGCTAAATCTGTAAGTAGTAGGATTACTGTAAGAAGATAGTTTTTTTAAAATAGTCATTTACTGACTATTTTACTTTTTTTATTTTTAATAAGAATTTTAATTAAGTTATAGTTTAAAGTTCATTTTTCTATTTTTACTTATAATCTTGTTTAAGAGCTTAATTTATATTTAGAATTTTATAATTTAATCATATATATTGAGTTTTTAGTTTTTTACTGATTAAACTTAATTTTTAAATATATGGGTTTTTAAAAGAATTAAATATTAAATTCTACTGATTAAAATTTAATTTTTAAATATAATGGTTTTTAAAAAAATTGAAAATTAAATTTTTAAATAATATTATCATCATAATAATTTTTAAAGTAAATTTAGAGGAATATTATGTCTAATATTGTATCTGATATAAAAGAAATATTTGAATTTTATCCAGAAGTTTTTAATTATGAATTTCCAAATCATCCATTAGCAGATAAAATGGATAATGATTATGTTGATGATTTTTTTGAAGTTTTAAAAGAAATTGGTGAAAATCCTAAGGATTATCAATTTAAATTTGCATATGGTTTTGATTCATGGGATAAAACACCATGTGTTGGTTTTGTTAATGATAATCTTACAGGATCATTTGTTGATGGTTTACTTTTTGGATTTCTTTTTAGTCTTGAAGATAATCAAGTTTTTGGAAAATTAGCAGTATGTTATAATCAATTTAAAACTGATGATGAAAAGATAAAATATGCTAATATTTATAAATCAAAATTAGAAAATATTCCAGATGATTTTAATAAGGAATCTAAATTTTATCAAGCAGGTGATATTTTATATAAAACATATAATCTTGATAATTTAGATGAAAATGAGTTTAAAGCTGATTTTAATTATATTGTAAGTGCTTATAATAAGTTAATGTCTGTTTATAGGGAGTTATTTGAGTAATTATATTGTAAGTGCTTATAATAAGTTAATGCCTATTTATAAGGAATTATTTAAGTAATTATTATTTAAGTTCATGTTTGTTTAGTAATTATTTGGGTAATTATATTGTAAGTGTTTATTATAAGTTAATACATGTTTATTTACTTAAATAAGTATTTTTGTTTATTATGAGTTAATACATGTTTATTTACTTAAATAAGTATTTTTTATAAATTTATTTTTCTTTATAAAATATTAAGTGTATATTAAAAATTTAAAAATATTTAATATTTAAAAATCAATTTTTAAGAAAATTTATTCTAAAATTATGTTAATTGTTTAATAAATTAATATAAATAATACTTAATTATTTATGATATTATTTAAGTATATACAGTTTATTTAAAAAATTATAAATATAATTATAAAATATAAATATATTTATAACATGTAAAAATAGTTAATATTATAATATTAACGAAGTAATTTTTATCTTTAAATTTAAGAAGGTGAAATATATGTGTTCTACTGGTGGCCCAATGGCTGATATTAACTTGAAAAAGTTAAAAACTAGGAAATATAAATGTAATAAATGTGGAAACACCTTTAAAGGAATAGGTAAAAAAGTTATCTGTCCTAATTGTAAAAGTGAAGACACTGAATGTTTAGAGTAAATACTCTAAACTTTACATTTTTTTAAATTTTTAAACTTTAATCTTTTTTTATAAATAAACTAATTTTAAAAGGAGTTTTAAACTTGGATATAAAGTTAGAATATGATGAAATACTATTTTTAGAAGGAGAAACAGGGATTGTTGGAATAAGTAAAATGGCAAACTGTGATATGTTATTTATTGAAACCTCTGATAATGAAGAAATAGTATTATATCCTGAAGATGATGATATTATAGCAGTATCTGCATTTGGTAAAGGAGAAAAATATGAAAAAGGAATAAGAGCATTAACATATCTTACACGTGATATGCAATCACCAATATTAATTTTACCTAAAGAAAATAATACTTCAAATAGATTACAGATGGTTCTATCTGTAGGTGATACTGTAAGATTTGATTGTAATATTATTCCAGGTACACATCCAGAACAAGATATATTATGTTCATGTGATAGTTTAAGTGGTATTATAATTGAAAAAACAAGTAATGGTGTATCTATTAATAAGGATAATATTAAATATAAAATTGAAAAATTTTAAATCTATTTTTTTATTAATTTCTGTTTATAATAATTTTAAATCTAGGATTTTATTTGTGTTTATCTAGTTTTTTAGTTTTAGGTTTGTGTTTATTTTATTTTTTGTAATCTAATTTTAGTTTTAGGGTTTATTTTATTTTTTGTAATCTAATTTTAGTTTTAGAATTTATTTTTTATAATAAAATTTAAAGCTATTTTTTTATTAATTGAGTTTAAACTATTAAAATCTTAAAATAAGTAATAAAATTGCTTTTAAATCAAGTATATTTTTAAAAATAGTAAATAAAAACTTTTATTGATTTAATAAAAGTTTAAATTATAAATTTTAAAGTATATTGTTATTTAGACTATTAATTATAAATAAAAAGTATTTAAGTTTTATCTCTTATACTTGGATTTAAACTATCAATACTTTTTATAAGTTTTGTAGTAACATCTAATTTATGTTGTTGACTTTCACCTTGACCATATTCAAATAAGATTGTGTTAAATCCTTCATTTGCAATTGGTTCTGTTACCCATTGTGGGGAAGTACCTTCAGTAAAGTTATATTCTGCAATTCCAGTATCTTTTTCCATTTTATGGGCATAATCAAATGCTGCAGGTTTATCTGGACTCATTACTTGTATATACCTATCAGGATCCCAATATTCTTCCATTTCATGAACATCTACAACTACATATGGGTTGTATTGTTTTAAATCTTTTACAATATAATCATATGCTAACATTTCACCCATATGTCTATTTGTTTGATAATCACTTGTATTAAGATCAGTTTGATTAAGGTTTAATTTAATAAAGTATACAACATATTTTTTAGATAAGTTGTTATTATTTGTCATGTTCATTATTGTTTGATTAGTTGCATTATGTATACCATTCTCAAAGCTATGAACACCTAGAATAATTACAGCTGTATCATTTGTTGACATATTTCCACATATTGTTTTATATACAGTACCATTTGAGTTTTGTCCTGTAATATTTGTTTCAGGATTTTTAATATCATCAGTATTGTCTGAGAATATAAATACAATATTTACTAGAAATATGATAATTAATATAATTAATAGAATTTTTAAAGTCTGTTTTTTCATTCTATCATTTTAATTAATTTTTAAATTATTATATCTTTGATTAAGTATTTAATGTTAATGTTTAAATTAGTTCTAGCTAATAATTATATAATACTATTTATAAGTATTTGTTTAATTTAGTTTTAAGTAATTAATGGTTTTTATTAATTTTTATTTTTTTTAATAATGTTTATTATTTTTTGGTTTAATTTTTACTTAAAGTAAATTATTTAGTATTCAAAGGGTATGCTTAACATTTACATATATAATATCAAACTTAATAATAATTATTAATTTTTATTTGAATAAATCGTTTAATAGATTATTTAATAGTATGTTTCATTTTTTTAGTGTTCCTATTTAAATAGTTTATTTTCTAGTTAAAAGTAGATTATTTTATTACTTAATCTAATTAAGTTCTTAATTAAATGATTAATAATTATTATATAATACCAATTACAATATATTACTAATCGTATAGATAAAATTATTTTTATTAAGATAAGAATAATTTTATTTAAATGAAAAACTATTATGAGGTATAATATGGATAGAAAGTATCAGATTATTATAGCAGTAATTGTTGTTATTATAATTGCTATTGGTGCTTCTTATGCTTTAGGTTTCTTGAACTTTGGTCCAAGTACCCAATTTGATAATAAATTCATGAAAGGCACTTTCCAGGGGGAAGTTGTTGAACAGACTATTCATACTAATAATTCAACTACTAAAGACTGGTCAAAATCTTATAAAGATAAAACTAATGGTATTGAATATAATATGTCTTCATTAGATAATGTTAGTCTTATTGTAGATATTATGTCTCTTCAAGCAGGTTTAAAAGAGCCTGAGGTAAGAGAGTATAATGGTGTTAATTGGACTATATATTATTCACAGGCTGTTCCCAATACTAATGTGTCAGTAAACAATTCATCTAAAACCCAACAACATACCTATGATGTATATATTTGTGAAGCATTTAAAGATAATCAGAGTTATCTTATCTATGTAGTTTCTAATGGTACTGTAAAATGTGATGGTTCAACATATTGTGATTTATTTACTAAAAATATTGAGCCTTTATTGAAATCAATTGAGCTTAAACATAGTAATGATGTACCTAAGATTAACGATACCCTTGGTGTAAGTAGAAGCGATTATAATAAACTTGTAAATTATGTTGCTGCATACAAGGCAGGTAATATTACCAATAATACTCAAGTTTCACAATAATTTTTTTTCTTTTTTTCCTTTTTTAGCTATTTGATGCTTTTATTACTTTAATGGTTTTTAGCTATTTTAAGTTTATTATTAATCATGATTTTTCTGATACATTTACAAATTTATTTAAACTAATTTTAATAAATTAATTATAAACTAATGTTTACTAATTTAAGTCAAGGTTTTACTATGGATGTAACAATTTTTCATGCCAATGAATGTGATAAGAAAAAATGTACTGCTATTAAATTAGAAAAAGAGGGTAAAGCTCGTTTAGTATATAAGATACGTAAAATCCCAAGAGGTGCAATTGTATTAAACCCTTTCAGTGATAAAGCAGTTTCATGTGAAGATAAAAAGTATATTGAGAAGAAAGGTGTTGTAGGTCTTGATTGTTCATGGAACAAGATAAACAAATCTGCTACTTTCTTTTCATTATCAAAGTATCATAGATCACTTCCATTTTTAATTGCTACAAATCCTGTAAATTATGGTAAACCATGTACATTGTCAACTGTTGAAGCTATTGCTGCAACATTTTATATTGCAGGATTTAAAGAGAAAGCAAGGGATTTAATGGATGGTTTTAAATGGGGTCATACATTTGTTGAACTTAATTATGAACTTCTTGAAGCTTATAGTGATGCAAAATCCAGTATTGAAGTTGTTGAAGTTCAAAATGATTTCTTAAAAAATCATAAATAATTTTTATTATATTTATTTTTTATTAGTAGAATTAGTATAGTATGATTTAATTAATAGAATGAGTATAATGTGATTATTATTTTAAAATTTTATTTTATTAGTAGAATTAGTATGGTATGTTTTAATTGATTTATTAATTTAAAACTTTATTTTTTAAAAATTTCATGTGGAATTTTAATAAATATATTATATTTTTAGCTTATTTTATGCTAAAATCCTTAATATTTAAATACTATTAAAATGTAATATTTTATTAATATAATATTATGAATTTACTATTTCTTTCATAATTATTTATACATTATATTTATTTACTAGTTTCTAATCATTTGATTAGATATATTGATTTATATTTACAAGGAGGATTAATTATGGCAAAATTTGAAGAAGCTGAAGAAAGACTTTTCAATGTAAAAATTTGCTTAAAATGTGGAGCTCGTAATCCTGCTGCTGCTACAAATTGTAGAAAATGTGGTTACAAAGGATTAAGATTCAAAGCAAAAGAACCTAGAGGATAATTTTATTCTCTACTAATTATATTTTACTATTTTTTATAAATTTTTATGAGTTTTTAATTTGCTGTTTTATTTATTTTATAAGTTTTTTTTTAGTTTTTACTGTTTTATTTATTTTATAAGTTTTTTTTAGTTTTTTCTTATATCTATTTAGTATGTTAAATTATAAAGTAAGTAGAATATATAAGAATCCCATACTTTCTATTATGTAGACTATATAACAATAGTATAATCATCTTTATTTTCAATTCTTCTTTTAGAATCTACTTTAATAAGATTATAAACTGCAGGATTTTTTATTAAAATTTTCCATACTTTATATGTAACTTCAATAAAGTCTTTATTAAGTTTATTTTCCTTATGTACTAATGGACAAGTATATGGAAATTCTTCCTCATCAATTATTAAATGGAATTTATCATTTTCAATATGAGGTATTAATGGAAAAGTTCTACATTGTATTGGTCTTATATTACGATTACAATGTGGTGGATTTACACATTTAACAAGATAAAGATCGTAGTTATAGGTTTCATCTGGAGGAATATAGTATAATTCAAAGTCCTCATTATTATCTTCATATATTAATTCTTCACCAGGTAATAAATAGAGTCCTACTTCCTCATCACTATTGTATTTATCATAAACACAACATATTTCACCACATAATTTTCCACAATTATAATTAGTAGGAGAAACTTTATCTAGTCTTTTATATATTTCTTTAATACTTTTTATCATAGCTTTTCTATTGTTTTTCATAAATTAACCTTATATCTTATTTTTTCACTAATAAATTATAATTTTTTTTAAAACATATGGATTTAATTATATATAAATAAGAAGTTTTATAAAATATAATTAATTAATATAATTATATTATATTTTAAAATTTTTATGAGTGTATTTAAAAAAGGGATATAAATGAATATAGTAGAAGAACAATTGAAAGAAGCAAGAAAAGATCATATTTTACATTTAACATTAATTGATCCAGATGAACAAAGTCCAGAAGAAGCATTAGAAATTGCTAAAGCAGCAATTGAAGCAGGTACTGATGGTATTATGATTGGAGGTTCAACTGTTGATCAATATGATGTAGATTCTACATGTAAAATTTTATCTGAAAATATTGATTCACCAATTATCATATTCCCAGGTAATTCTTCTAATGTTAGTAAATATGCTGATGCTATATTCTTTATGAGCTATTTAAACTCAAACAATCCTTATTACTTTATTGGAGCTCAAAGTTTAGCTGCATATAATGTTAAAAAATCTGGTATTGATATTTTACCAATGGGTTATATTGTATGTGAACCTGGAGGAACTGTTGGTTGGGTAGGTGATGCTAAACTTGTTCCACGTAATAAACCTAAAATTGCAGCTGCATATGCAATGGCTGCAGAATGTTTTGGTATGAGATTTGTATACCTTGAAGCAGGTTCAGGTGCTGATAAACAAATACCTCCTGAAATGATTGCTTATACTAAGGCTGCAACTGATGTTATGCTTATTGTTGGTGGTGGTATTAGAGATGCTAAAGCATCTTATATTGCAGCAAAAGCTGGAGCAGACATAATCGTTACTGGTACAATTGTTGAAGAATGTGATAATGTTAAATCTAAAATTAGTGAAATTGTATCAGGTATTAGAAAAGCTCAAGATGATTAATTTTAATTATCTTTCATATTAAATCATTTTTAATCTTTTATTAGACTTCTTTAAACTAATTTTTAATCTTTGAATTTATTATTAGACTTCTTTTAATGTTTATCATATTAAACTAATTTTAACTTTTTAAATTTTATTAGGTATTTTTAGCTAATTATACACTTTTCATATTTAAATTTTATTTAGCTATTTATCTCTTTAACTCTATAATTTATTAAAATATTTAAAACAATTTATATATTTTATTAAAATAATATTATTATATTAAACTTCTATATCTGGAGGGTAAATATGTTAACTTCATTATATGAAGAAGCAGCGAAAAAGAAAGGACTTATCCAAGAAGAAATACAAGAAATAGATAATTCTGATTTTGATATAAATAAGTTCTGGAACTTTGATTATATTGAACCATCAAAGGATAAACTTAAGATTGCTGCAGGTGATGGTAGTTATTCTTCAAAAAAATTTTTAGGTTTTAATATCTATGCGGTTGCAGCGCTTGGTTTAATATTTGATGGAGATAAATTAGATAGTATTGAAAATATTGAATTAGATGCTACTTATCATCAAAAATTTTTCATAGACAAACTTAGAGCTAAAATGAGTATATTTGAAATTGAAAATGCTATTAAAGCTATTGAAAAAAATAAAGTAGATTATTATATGATAGATGGATCATTACTTGGTGATATAATAAGACCTGCACCTAATGATAATGACCTTCAAAAATTATATATTGAGAAATTAGATAATCTTGCAAATATATTAAAATATAAACATAAAATGATTGCAGTATCAAAAACATCAACTACTAATGATTATTTTAAAAATAATATTCCAGATATGTCAATATTTGAAAGATTTAATAAGATGGAAGGATATTCAAATCCAATATATCTTAATGTTAATAGTCAAGTAAAAAGAGAATTTCTTATTCATGATAGTTTCTTTAAATCATTAGATTTTACTATATTTTATATTCGTATTGATGATTATAAAAATATCTTAAAAGTAGAATTACCATATAAAGCAGATAAAGATGAGATTGAAGAGATTATATCTATTATAAAAAGAGATGCTGTAGAAGGATATCCATATCTTCTTAAAAAAGCTCATCAAGATGTTATTATTAGACATAAAGATATAAATGACTTATCTAAAATTTTAGGTTTATATGAAAAAACAGGTAGAGAAATGTTAAATTAGTTAAATATTCTTTAAACTAGTTTAATATTTAGTTTTTAAAATGATTTTTAACTATGTTAATTATATTTTAATATTTATTGTTTTAAAATGATGTTAATTATATTATATAATTAAAAGTTTCTTTAATTAAATATAATAATTAATACAAATCTTCTAATTTAATTTAATTTATTTTTAAATTTAGCTATTTAAATAATTTTAATAATTAATTGATTTATTAGTATATACATTAAAAGGTGTAAAGTATGGAAAAGGATGTAATTGGTAGATGTGTTGGTGAAACTTCATTAACTGATGTAAGTTTTGTATCAAAAGAAATGCCAAAAATGGGTGAATATGTAACATTAGAATATGATAATAAGATTATACTTGGAATGATAGAATCATTAGTACGTGGAAGTGTAGCTCTTAATAATGATAT
Organism: Methanobrevibacter wolinii SH; assembly: GCF_000621965.1. Classification (NCBI taxonomy): domain Archaea; kingdom Methanobacteriati; phylum Methanobacteriota; class Methanobacteria; order Methanobacteriales; family Methanobacteriaceae; genus Methanobrevibacter; species Methanobrevibacter wolinii. The sequence continues at coordinate 92,195 of NZ_KK211379.1, read as the reverse complement.
ATATGATCCTGAAACAATTGAAAGAATTAAACATATTGAAGGTGATGATTACTATATTAAAGGTAATGTTAAGATTTTAGGGGATATTGATTATCTTAAAATACCTCGTACACCAGCACCACCAGGAACTGAAGTTAAACTTGCAAGTAGTGAAGTTTTAGATAAAATATTTAGGTTTAAAGATGGACTTAAATTAGGTCATTTAATTTCTAATGAGAATGTTGAAGTTAATCTTAATATTAATAAAATGGTTTCAAGACATTTAGCTATTTTAGCAATGACTGGTGCTGGTAAATCTAATACAGTTAGTGTTATTATAGATGGTTTACTTGCTAATAATGGTTGTCCTTTAATATTTGATATGCATTCAGAATATGTAGGTGCAGAGTTCCCAAATGGTAAGGTTAATAAGATAAATCCTATTATTAATCCATTATATCTTGAATTTAGTGAAATTTTACAACTTGCAAATATTAATGGTAAATCTTTTGTTCAGGAAAGGTACTTTAGAAAAGCATTTAATCTTGCAAAAGAAGATTTAAGATCAGGTGTTGAATCAACACATAACTTTATTCTTTTAATTCGTTCTAAATTAGAATCATGGTATCAAGATGAAGAAACTTACTCATCTAAAGAAAGAAACACAATGATGGATGTTATAAATAAACTTGATGATATGGATTCTAAATATATTAATCTTTTTGATTCAAATGCTGCTAATATTTTATCTAAGATTAAATTAGGTATGGCTAATATTATTGATTTAGGTCAAGTTGATGAAAGCACTGCAGAAGTATTAGTTGCACATGTATTAAGAACTGCTCTTAAAAGTAGGAAAAATTTTGTTCATGGAGATAAGAATGCACTTAGTTTTCCTGTATTTTTCGTTCTAGAAGAAGCACATATTTTAGCACCTAATTCACGTAATACTAAATGTAAATATTGGGTTTCAAGAGTTGCACGTGAAGGTCGTAAATTTGGTTTAGGTCTTTGTTTAGTTAGTCAATCTCCAAAATCTGTTGATCCTGATGCTTTATCACAAGCAAATAATATGATTATTTTAAGACTTGTAGAACCTAAAGATCAAAGGCATGTTCAAGCAGCAAGTGAAGCTTTATCTGATGATTTAGTAAATCAACTTCCTTCATTAAATATTGGTGAAGCTTTAGTTTTAGGTCTTATGACTAAAGTTCCAACACTTGTAAAAGTAGATGAATTTAAAGGAAGAAGGGTTGGAGATGACATTGATATTTTAGATCAATGGAGACAATCTAAAAAAGATAATGAAGAAGAACTTGAAAGACAAAGAGCTGAATCAAGAGCTTTAGATGGTTTTTATTAAGTAAATTATTAATTTTTCTTTATTATTTTTTTATTAATTAACTATTTTATCTATTTTTTAATATTTTTCATATATATTTATATATTTAAAAATTATATTTATTATATATAAAATTTGTTTGTATAACATTCAATTTTTATTTATTAAATAGTTATAATATTCAATTAACCTATTAAATCATTAAATTTAATATTATTTTAAATTATTAAACTAATAATGATATTATTAATATTTTAATTAAATTTTTAGCTTTTAATTTAATCAAGATGGCATAATTATTAAGTTTAAGTATATTTAATGGTTATTAATGAAGTATGATTATTTAATTTATTTTTTGGTTTTGTTGAATTATCTAAATTTAAAATAAAAATTATCTCATTTAAAGATAGATTTTAGAAAATTAAATTAAGATGTTTTTAACATAGTCAATTTTTATTAAATTTGGTGGTGAGTTTTATTAAAAAACAAACGTTATATAGAGTATTTGTAATTACTTTGATTCTCTTTACAGGATTAGGTTTAATTTCAGCTACAAGTAATACTTATAATTCAAGTATTAATCATACAAATCAACAGATTCAAGCTTCTAATAATATAAATTTAACGGATATTAATAAATCTGGTGAGAATTTAAATAAAAGTTCTAAAACATCTACAGTTAATAATAGGATATCTGAAGATTATAACAAAGATGATGAAGTTTATACTACTAATGGAGGTATTCGTAATATTTCATTTAATAATGGTTATAATGGTTATTGTGTTAATATGAGTTTACATAGTGCTAGTGCTAATCAAAGATTTAGTTTAGCTAATACTTCTGTTATTTATAATAAACAACATAATGTTTATGTTGGAGAATATCTTAAAATTTTATTTTATAATTATTGGGATACTGTAAACTCTGATAAATCTTCTACTTCAAATGCAATCTGGAGATTTACTGATAAAATATTTATACCATACACAAGTAGTGATTATGATGGTCCAATAGTTTCTTCATTAGTTAAAAATGTTATTAATGATTATAATTCTGGATTTAGAGTAGCTGATCATGGTGCAGTTAAAAAATTAAATAATACTACTGAAATGGTTTTTGATTTTCAAACTTTTCTTAGTCCAGATGAAACTATACAAAGTTATTTTGGATATAAAGTTTCATTAAGAGATATTATTGATAATTCTACTACTAATAATACTAATAATACTAATAACAATAATAACACTAACTCTAACATCAGTAATAACACTAATAATACTAATAATAACAACAATAATAGTAATATAAGTAATACTGATGATATTCATAATTCAATAAGTAATGATACAAATTCAACTCAAAATAGTAAAATACTTAATAATGTAATTAATTCCAATAATAAAAATAGTAGTGATAATGGAACTGGTTTAGGTAATATGTATACTACAGGTAATCCATTATTCTTTATTGTTGCAGCATTAGCAATACTTGGTTTAATTCCATTTAATCGTAAATAGATGATTATGTAAACTTTACATAATCCTTTTATTTTTTTAGACTTCTTAAATCATTAAATTTAGGATAAATTTATTTTTAATTAAAAATATTAACTTTAGAAACCTAAATTTTTAAGTAAAATGAGTTTTTAAATATATTTTTTATAGAAAATAACTTCTATATTAATTTTATTTTTTTAAATCTACTTTATTTTTTAGACATTTCTATATTAAAATGGATATCTTAATATTTTTTAGTATTTGATGATATTATATTTCTTTAAATTTAATATGTCTTAGATTTAATTTTAAAATAGTTTTATTGAACTTATTTTTTAATAAAATAAATCTTTAAGATAATCTTGTTTTTTATTTTATTTTAATGTTTAATTTTTACCGAAAGATTTATATTTTAATATACGATAAATAATTATGACGATTGTTCGTATGTATGCTTATAATATTTTTTATAAGTTGAAAGATTATATTTTTTATAATCTTTTAGTTATATTATATTTTTACAATTGAAAATATACTTTATATTGAAATAAAGTATTTATATTTTTTAAATTTGATTTGGGGTTTAGCTAATTATCAGTTATTTTACTTAATTGTTAATTGGTATTTTTTATTTAAGATATTAAATTTAACTATGAGGATTTATGTTATAAGCACTAGCAATCGTCTATTTAACTATTCTTTTTATTTTTTAACTATTTTTTTTAATAATATTACACTTCAATTCTTTAAATAGTCTTATTTTTAAAATATGGTTTTATTATTCTTAAGAAAATTTATATTATATAAATTTAATAATATTCAAATAATTAATAATATATCTATAAAGTAATATCTCTAAATTTGATAGTTGTTTTATAATTCTTGTTAAGTTTAGTTTAGATTTGGTAAATTAATATATTTAATATAAAACAACTTCTTGCTTAAGAATGAATTTGGACTTACTGAATATTTGGTGAATTAATATGTCTAATATAAAACCTGAAGAATTTGATGAAAAAGCTGATGAAATATATAAAAGGATTTCTAATAAACGTATGGCTGAAATTAAAAAGTTAGAAATGAAATATGATAAAGAATTTAAAAAATATGATAAAATAGTTGATAAAGCATTAAATGATGAATTACATGCTATGGAAAAAAGAATAAAACAAGAAACAGAACTTTTAGAACTTAAAAATAAAAGAAAATATTTAAATAAAATCAGATTTTAAATTCTTTAATTTTTAATAGATATATTCTTTCAATCTTAATACAAAATGCTTTTTTTAAATTTAGTATTATATAATTTCAAAGTTTTTTTTTAATGTTTTTAAATTAATTTTATATAACTTTAAATCTTATTTTTTAATTATTTTTTAAATTTGGTTTTATACTAAAGTTTATTTTTAAATTAATTTTATATAACTTTAAATCTTATTTTTTAATTATTTTTTAAATTTAACTTTATATATTTTAAAGTTTATTTTTTATATATTTTAACATAATTAAGTTAATATTATTCTTTATTTTTCCATTTAAATTAGTAATATTTTTACTTTTTATATATAATTTTGTATGAAACACTAATAATATTAGTATTACTTTATTAATTGTGTTTTTTTAATTTAAAAAGGAATAAGTTTATATACTATTTACTACATAAGATTTAGTGTGTATAAAAAACGAAAATTTTTTTATACATTTCATAAGTCTGTCAAAATATTTAAGTTCTTTATATGTATTTTTTATTATTTTTAAAATTCCCCCTTATTACTTGATTTAAAAAATGTATATTCTTAAAAAAATATCTTATTTGGCAGACTTATTATTTACTCTTATTTTATTAATTTTTATTAAATTATAAACTGTATATATTTTAAAATATTTTTTAAAAATTTAAATAAATATATATGTTATTTTCACTATATAATTAATTAATTTAAAGTAGTTATCTATGTATTATTCAATTTATTTTTATTTATTATTTGTTTAAAATTAGATTTCAACTTATTAAAAGAGGTTTAAATTAGATTTAACCTTATATTAACCTTATTTATTTAAAAATTATATTTTAATTTTTAAAAGTTTATAGATTTTTATTATTTAAAAAATTGTGATATAATGAAATTTGCACATCTTTCAGATACTCATTTAGGATATCGTCAATATGGATTAGTAGATCGTGAGCTTGATTTTTACAATGTCTTTGAAGAGATTATTGATAAAATCATAGATTTAGATGTTGATTTTGTAGTTCATAGTGGAGATTTATTTGAAACATCACGTCCATCTACTGATGCTTTACTTAAAGTTCAAAGAGCAGTTAATAAATTAGATAAAGCAGGAATACCTATTTATGCTATTGCTGGAAATCATGATATGCCAAGAAGAGCTAATCCAATTCCACCACAAGTATTATTTAAATATAATGGTATTAAATTAATTAGTCCAATTAAATCATTTTATAGGGAAGAAGACTATTTTATTGGTGGAATTCCATATAAACCACAAAATAGGAATTTAGTACTTAAAGATGATCTTGAAAGATTATCTAAAAAAGCAGAACCTTTTGAAAATAAAATTTTAGTTTTACATCAAGGTATTGATAAATATGTACCTCAATATGAATTAGAAATTGGAGATTTACCAGTTAATTTTAATTATTATGCTATGGGACATCTTCATAATTATATTAATGATTCATTTGGTGAAGGTCGTTTAGTTTATCCTGGTTCAACTGAGATTTGGAAGTCTAATGAATTAGAAGATTATAAGAAAAATGGTAAAGGTTTTGTTCTTGTTGAAATGGAACATGGTGAAGTATCTACAGAGAGAATCAAAATGGATCTTCCAAGAGAATTTATTAATGAAAACATTGATTATACCTTTTTAAATAATGAGATTTTAAAATTAAAATCATATATTGAAAAATTAAATAAACCACCTATAGTAAACCTTACTATCTCTGGTAAAAACTTCGCTGGAGCAGATGTTTATGAATATTTAAATAAAGAACTTTCTGATTCAACATTATTATTTAGACCTAACTTCAATATTATTGAAGATAATGATGATATTGTTCCTATAAATGAAGGTATAAATATTGATAAATTAATTGTTGATAAATTAAATTCTGAAAATGAAGATGTTAGTAACTTAGCTGTTAGCTTATTTAATGATTTATCTAAAGATAATACTGAAGAAGCAATTGATGATTTAAAAGTATGTTATGATAAGTTATTTAAAGGAGATGATTAATCATGTTATCTCTAGAAATTAATAGTTCATTTGATTATTTTCTTGTGGAAGGTGAATATTTATGATTTTTGATAGTTTACATCTTAAAAATTTTAAATCACATAAAGATACTAAAATTGATTTTAATCCAGGTATATCTCTTATTGTTGGTGAAAATGGTGCAGGTAAATCTACAATACTTGAAGCAATAAGTTTTGCATTGTTTAAACAACATAATAGTAAAACTATTAAAGATTTAATGAGAAATTCTAAAGGTAATGCAACATCTACTATGAGTGTTTCACTTGAATTTACATCTAATGGTAATCATTATAAAGTAGAAAGATCACATACAAAATCCTCATCTAAAGCAGTATTATATCAGAAATTCTATAATAAAGCTGATGGAGATTATCAATATCAAATAATGTGTGAAAATGATAAGAATGTAAATTCTGAGATTAAATCTATTTTACAGATTGATTCTGATTTATTCTTAAATGCAATTTACATAAGACAAGGAGAAATTGCAGAATTAGTAAGTAAATCACCTGCTGAAAAGAAAAAACTCATTGCTAAACTTTTAGGTATTGACTCTCTTGAAAAAGCATGGGAAAATATTAAACCACTTATTAATGATTATGAGAATAAAGAAGCGGAACTTAAAGGAAGACTTGTTAATAAAGATAATGTTGATGTACAAATTAAAGATAATCAATTAGCATATACAAATCTTAAAAATGAGAAATTAGCAATTGATGGTAAAATTAAACAAGTTAAAATAAATAAAGATGAACTTAGTAAACAAAAACAATCTTTAGATGTAAATAGATTAGAATACACTAATCTTAAAAATAGAATAGATAATGAACAAGATGAAGTTAAACGTCTTAAACATGAAAAATCAGAACTTCAATTTAAACTTGATGAGATTAATACATCAGAAAAAGAGATGAATAGATTAGAAAAATATGTAAGAAAACTTCCAGTCTATTTACACTTTGAGGAATGTTCAAAGAAAATCCTTGAATTAAACAAAGAAAAAGAAACTTTTGAAAAAGATTTAAAAACAGTTAAAAATCATCAAGAAATTCTTAATAGATATAAACCAAGTTATGATGAACATAATAAACTTGGTGATGTTTTAGAGAAATTATTTGAAGATAAAGCTAAAGCAGATAGTCAATTTGAATTATTAAATAAAATTATATTAGATAATAAAAATTTAAAAAATGAGATTGATGAAGACTCTGAAAAATTAGATAGTTTTAATAAAGAATTAGTTGAAACTATTGAGAAGGAGACTAATTATACAGATATTGATAATAAATCTCCAGATGAAGTTGCAGATATATTAAATAAAATAATTATTGATTCAGAAGAAACAATATCTAATATTGATAATGATATTAAAGATAAAACAAATGAAATTGCAACATCTAAAGAAACAATTAAGTCATGTAAAAAACCATTAGATGATTTGAAAAATATTGGTAATAAATGTCCTATCTGTCAATCTGATATATCTAATCAGAAAAAATTAGATCTTGAAAGAGGTTATAAAGAAAAAATAGTCTCTTCAAGAAATAAAATAGATAAAGATGAGAAAGACATTGCAATATTAAAAGATAAAAGAGATATTGTTAAATCTAAAAAAGATACATTTAATAATTTATCAAAAGATTTAGCTGCTAATAAATATTTAATTGATAGATTAGTTAAAAATAATAAGAAATATGAAGAAAATCGCAATGAAATAGAAGATAAAAAACATACTAAAGATAATCTTCTTAAAATTAATTCAGAAATTGAAGAAACACGCTCAAAACGTAAACAATCAAAAGAAGGTTATGATAAATATGTTGGTGCTAAAAAGACAATCAATGATTATTCTAGTGAAATAGATATTAAAAACAGAATCAATCAAAACCGTGATGAATTTGATCATACTGTACGTTTAATACAAATTGATATTAATAAAGATACTCATCTTTCTGCAGAAATTAGTGAACAAGAATTAAAAGATAGAATTGAAGATTTAAAACGTAAAGAAACTAAATTTAATCAACTTAAAGGTTTTGTTAAAGTAAAAAGTTCCTATGAATCTCAAATATCTTCTAAAAAAGAATCTCTTAAATTTAAAGAATCTAATCTTGAGAAATTACTTAAAGATATTAAAACTGTAAGTTATGATGAAGAAAAATACAATACTGTAGTATCAAACTTAACTATTGTTGAAGATAAATTAACAAATTTAAATAAAGATTCATCTAAATATGAAGGTCAAATTAAGATTATTAAATCAAATCTTGATAATTTAATTAAAGAACAAAAAGAATACACCTCACTTTTAAAAGACTATGAGGATATTCAAACCTTTATTAAATATCTTGTAGAAATAAGATCATTATTCTCAAAAGATGGTATTCAAGAAGATTTAAGAAAACTTTCAAGACCAACTATTCAAAAATATACTAAAGAATTCTTTGAAGAATTTAACTTTGACTACTCTGATCTTATCTTAGATGATGATTTCAATGTAAGTTTATATGGACCTGAAGGTGAATCAAGTTTAGATATGGTAAGTGGTGGAGAAAGAATTGCTATTGCTCTTGCATTAAGGTTAGGTATTACTAAATCAATGAGTAATGGAATTATGGAAACAATTCTTTTAGATGAACCTACTATACACTTAGATAGTTACCGTAGACATGAACTTATTGATTTACTTAGGAAAATGTCAAGTTTACCACAAATGATTATTGTAACTCATGATGAAGAACTTGAAAGTGCTGCAGATACAATTATTAAAATTAAAAAAGGGCTTGGTGTTTCTAGAGTAGCTGAGGAGGATTAGTTCTATTGTATATTAAAAATTAATTTTTAGTTATATTTATATTAACTAAAAACTTATTTTATTTTTTATTATAATACATTATTATTTTATCTACTTTTTTTATTGTTTTAAGGGGAGTTATATGGCAATTTATAATATTGAAGGTAATAAATTAAAATTTATTAGAAAAGTTAATTTTAATTCTGAAAAAGATATTCAGGATCTTGTTGAAAATAATTTAGAAGAATTATTTAATTTAAAATTTATTGCTTCAGAATTTCAAGTTAAAAATTTTAGATTAGATACTATTGCATTTAATGAAGAAACTAATTCTTTTGTTATTATTGAATATAAAAATACTAATTCATTTAGTGTTATTGATCAAGGATATACATATTTGTCTGTATTATTAAATAATAAAGCAGATTTTATTTTAGAATTTAATCAAAAATTTAATGAAAATAAAAATAAAAAGGATATAGATTTTAGTCAGTCAAAAGTCATGTTTATTTCTCCTAATTATAATAAATATCAATTAAATTCTGTTAAATTTAAAGATTTAGCTTTTGAATTATGGAAAATAACTAAATTCAGTAATAATACAGTTTTATTTGACAGAATAAATATTGAATCTAATACTTCAATAAAAAATTTATCTTTAAATAATACTTCTAAATTAAAAGAAGATGTTAATAATGAAATAAAAACTTATTATGAAGAAGACTTTTTTTATAATAAACCTGATGAAATAAAAGAATTATATGATGATATTAAAGATAGAATACAAAATAAATTTGAAGATATTGATATAGTTCCTCGTAAACATTATATTTGTTTTAAATTTAATAATCATAATCTAATCACTTTAGAACCACAATCAAATGATATTAAAGTTTATATGGGTAAAAAAGGAAATTTAATTGATAATTTAAAATTAACTCGTGATGTTTCAAATATTGGACATCATGGATCTGGAGATTATGAATTCAGAGTAAGAAATGATGATGATATTGAATATCTTCTAAAATTATCTAAACAAGTATACAATGATATATAAATTTATATTTTTAATAAGGGGTATTATATGGTAAGTGAAAGTGAAGCAACATTAGAAAAGAATCTAATTGCACAATTAGAAGAAAATGGATATGAATATGTTGATGTTAAAAATGAAGATGATTTAAGAGAAAACTTTAAAACACAACTTGAAAAATTAAATAATTGTACCTTTACTGATATAGAATTTGATCGTATTTTAATATACTTAGATAGTGGAAGTATATTTGATAAGGCTAAAAAATTAAGAGATACATACTATGTTGATAGAGAGGATGATTCTTTTTACATTAAGTTTTTAAATAAGAAAGAATGGTGTAAGAATATTTTTCAAGTAGCTAATCAAATAACTGTTTATGGTCTTCATAAAAATAGATATGATGTAACTATTCTTATTAATGGATTACCTCTTGTTCAAATTGAACTTAAAAGAAGGGGAGGTAATATTAAAGAAGCTTTCAATCAAATTGTTAAATATAAATCCCATTCATATAGTGGACTTTTTAACTATATTCAATTATTTGTAATAAGTAATGGTATTGACAGTAAATATTTTGCTAATGGTTCTAAAAATGATCTTAAATATGAATTTACCTTCTTTTGGAAAGATGAGAAAAATAAAAATTATCATGGATTAAATGATTTTACAGATACATTTTTAGAAAAATGTAATATTGCAAAAATCATCTCAAAATATATGATTTTAAATGAATCATCTAAAACATTAATGGTTTTAAGAGCTTATCAAATATATGCTGTAGAAGCAGTAATACATCAAGCATTAGATGTTAAACAAAATGGTTATATTTGGCATACAACTGGTAGTGGAAAGACTATTACTTCATATAAGGTAAGTCAACTTTTAGCAGAAGATGAATCTATATATAAAGTTCTTTTTATTGTAGATAGACGTGATTTAGATATTCAAACAAATAAAGAATTTAATAGTTTTTGTAATGGTTGTGTAAATGAAACAAAACATACTGGAGCTTTAATTAAACATTTAACTACAACAGGTAATGGTAAACTTGTTACAACAACAATACAAAAATTATCAAAAGCAGTTAAAACAAAAGGAGATATGAAAAAACTTCAAGATATTCGTGATAAAAATATTATTTTAATTTATGATGAATGTCATAGAAGTCAATTTGGTGAAATGCATCAATCTATTATTGATTTCTTTAATAATGCATTATCTTTTGGTTTTACTGGAACACCAATTTTTGAAGAAAATTCTAATGGTTTTAAAACTACTAAAAGTATTTTTGGTAAAAGACTTCATGAATATTCAATTAAAGATGCTATTGCAGATAATAATGTTTTAGGTTTTTCAATTGATTACTTTGGTGGAGCTAAAATGCTTACTGAAGATGATTTAGAAGTTGAAGGCATTGACAAAAAAGAATACTTTGAATCTGATAAACGTCTTAATCAAATTGTTGATTATATAATTAAAAGTTATGATAATAAAACTAAAAATCGTGAATTTAATGCAATGTTTACAGTTGCACGTGGTGGAGTAATCCATAAATATTATGATTTATTTAAAAAGAAAAAAGATGAAGGAAAACATGATTTAAAGGTTGCTACTATTTTTACATATGTTGCAAATGAAGATTTATCTGATAATAAACAATTATCAAGAGATAAACTTGATAAATATATAAAGGATTATAATGAGATGTTTGGTACTAATTTTAGTACTGATAACTTTAAAGCTTACTATGTAGATGTTTCTAAAAGAATGAAAAGTAGAGAAATTGATTTACTTTTAGTTGTTGATATGTTTTTAACTGGATTTGATAGTAAACTTTTAAATACATTGTATGTAGATAAAAATCTTCAATATCATGGTTTATTACAAGCATTCTCTAGAACAAATAGGATATATAATATGCGTAAATCTCATGGTAATATTGTTTGTTTTAGAAATCTTAAAGAAAACACTGATAAAGCAATTAGATTATTTTCTGATTCTAATGCATCTGAGGATATTATTTTACCGCCATATGATTTCTTTGTAGAAAAATTTAATAAAGAAGCTAATAAGTTTTATTCACTTGTTAAATCAGTAAATGATGCAGTTAATTTAGAAAGTGAGAAAGATAAAGAACAATTTGTATTAATTTTCAGAGAACTTTCAAGAATATTAAATAAGATGAATACCTTCTCAGAATTTTCATTTGATGATATTAAAATGACTGAACAAGATTTCTCAGATTATAAAAGTGTTTACTTTGATATTCATGATCAACTTAAAACTCCTGATAAAGATAAAGATAAAGTATCTGTTCTTGATGATATTGACTTTGAACTTGAATTACTTAGAAATGATAAAATCAATGTAGATTATATTCTTAATATTCTTAAAACAATGAATCCTAAAGATTCAAGTTTTGAACATGATAAAAAACGTATATTAAATATTATGCAAGAAACTGAACATTTAAGAAGTAAAATCAGTTTAATTGAGAAATTTATTGATGAGGAATTAGGAAATATTAATGATAAAGATTTATCTTTTAATGAAGTATTTGATGGATTCATGTCAAAAGAAAGAGAAAATGCTATTGCAAATATTATCTCTAAAGAAGATTTAAATGAAAAACTTGCTCGTCAAGTTTTTGATTATTATGAATATTCTGGTAAACTTGATGAAGATGAACTTAAAAAATCATTTAATCATAAACTTAAATTTAAAGAAAGAAGAAATAAAGTTAAAGAAGTTAAAAATAAAATAGAAAAATTCCATGAGAAATTTGATTATTAATTAAATTTCTATATTTATTTTTTAAGATTTTTAAATTCTCATAACTTTTAAAATATTTTTTTTTAAATTTAATTTTCAAGTATTAAATTTTAGAAGAAACATGAAAAATGTAATTTTATATTAAATAAACATTTTCTGCAATAACCCTTTTTTGAACTTTTTCATTATTTTAATTTCTTTTTTTAAATTTTCTTCTCTTTGATAACATAAATTCATAGATTCTGTTATTTTACATTGTGTTTTAAAGGACGGAACTTCAATTTTTAATTTTTTAAATTTAGAAAATCCTAATGCATATCTTGTTCCCCCTTCTTTAATCTTTAATATTTGCCTTTTAATTGAATTACTATAATTTAAAAATTCATATATATATATTTATCATTTATATTTTTAGTAGTGAAAACTGGATAAGCAGGACTTATAATCCCTTTTTCAACAATATTTTGTATATTAAATTTAAATTTACCTGTATCACTCATAGATCGATATGTAAAATAATTTTTTGGAACAATTTTATAATTACTAACATCAGAACTATTAACATTTTTATTAAAATAATCTTCCTGTAAGTAAATTCCAGATAATGTAGAAGATAAAATAGGTAAATTATTATTAAAATTAACTTTTTCTTTATATTCTACAACATATTCTTTAATATCATGTTCTACCCAGTTATCATTAAAAAAACAATGTTTATTTAAAAATTTATTTCTAAGTTCTTTAGAAAATTTTATTTGATTTCTATATTTTTTTTCTAATAAGTCAATTTTTTCATCAACTATTTCTAAAAATTTTGAAATTTTAATTTGTTCATCTTTAGATTTAGGAATATAATGTTTTGTATTAAAAAAATCGGAAATTGCTATATTCAATAAACCATGATTTCTAGCACCTTCAACTGCAATTTTATAAATTTCTTTATACCATTTATCAGTTTCAAAATATTGTTCTAAAAAATTTGAATCTATATTTTTAGGTTTAAAACAAATATATAATGTTGATACGGCACCTTTATCATATTTATTCAATCTTTTTATAGTACCATATGGATATCCTGTTGAATAACTTTTATTATAAGCAAAATCTCCTTTTTTTAATAAATAATAATTAGCTAAACTTTTACTAGCAACGATTTTATTGAAATATTCTCTTTGATCAATTAAACCATATTGAGCAGATATAGTCAAAGGTAAATCAGTTTCAAGAGATTTATTTTTATCTTTTATTCTAATAGTTATATCTTTTAAAGATACTTTTCTCCATTCATCTTTGAACTTCCTGAATCGTAATTTCGGCACTAACTTTTGTTGATTAAAATATTCAAATTATTTTTAAAATTATATTAAATTGAATAGTTCTTTTAAATTTGTTTTAATATTAAATATTTTTTAGATTAACGTAACTTTTTTAATAATTTATTTTTTTAAAATTGTGTTTTATATAAAACATGCTTAATGTGGGTTCAAATACATTAATTTTATTATTTTATAAAAATAGGATTTCAATAAATATTTTTTTAAATATTTTTTAATTTTATTTTTTCAATATTTTCTGTATAATTAATTAATTTTTATTTTTTGTTAAAATTATTTATTCATGATTTTAACTATTTTAAATTATTATTTTTTTATTTAATTATTTATTATTAATTTAATTATAATAATAATAATAATCTATTTTTATTTTACATTTCTTATTTTATTATTTAAATATTGTTTATTTTATTTTTCATATTTTAGAAAAATTTATTGTAATTAGTAATTAATGACTAAAATTTTCGTTAAGTTTATATATGATGAAATCAAACAATTACTTGTAATTAGTTACTTAGTACAAGTCATTAAGTAATTATTACAAAATATGGTTTAATATACTTGAGGTGAATATTGATTTATTAACTTGAATATTATGTATAAAATTTTAATTTTTATACTATATTCAAGTAATTCATACCCTCCTTTATTTTTTGATGGGTTCGACTCCCATTTGGAGGTAATTTCATATTCAATATATAATAAGAGACGGTTTTCTATTATATATTATCACCTCTTTTAAAAAATAGAATAAGTGAAGTTTTTTACTTCACACTTTCTATTTTAAATAAAGTAGAAAAAAAGTTAGTTAAACTATAATAAAATTTTAATGGAGGCTATTATGACTAAAAAAAGATTAATAGATATAGCAGAAGTATATTCTGGAGTTCATTTATCAAGATTTATCGATTCAAAATCTGATTTAAAACCTGTTATCCGGAATAAATTTAAAGATGACGGCATATTTGAATTTGAATATAAAAATATTTCAAATAATTTAAATCCGAAATATTATTCAAAAAAAGATGATATTGTAATATCATTATCTGAACCAAATACTGTTACTAGGTTAAATAAAGAAGGATATGTAATTACAATGAATTTTGCAGTAATTAGATTAAAAGAAGGATATAATACATCATTCTTTTACCATTTACTAAAAAGTAATTATTTTCTTTCTGAATTACACAAATTACGTGAAGGAGGAGCTTTAAAAATAATTAAAGTTGCAGACTTAAGAAAAATTAAATTCAATATTCCAAACTTAGAAACTCAAAATAAATATGGAATGTTCTTAGATCTAATTGATAATAAAATAAAATTAGAAAAAAAACTTATCCAATATCAAAATAATTACAAAGAAGCAATAATTGAAAATATTTATAAATAAATCCTATTTATTAAATTCTTAATAAAATCAATTTGGTATTTATAAATAAATTTGTATTAAAATTATTAAAAAATGTTTAAATTAAATATTAAATAAGAAATGTTTTGTATTAAAAAATTATTAAATATATTATATTTGTAGAAAAATTATTAAACCTTTTAAGGGGAGTGAATTATTATGGCTAGTAAAGAATTAGAAAGTAAATTATGGGCAATTGCAGATGAATTAAGAGGAAATATGGATGCTAATGAATTCAAAAATTATATATTAGGATTTATATTTTACAGATACCTATCTGAAAAATTAGAAATTCATATGAATAAAGAATTAGAAGAAGATGGTATTAGCTTTAAAGAAGCATGGAAACTTGATGATTATAAAGACGATTTAAAAGATGAAGGTATAGATTCATTAGGATACTTTATTGAACCTCAACATTTATTTAGTTGTATTATTAAAAAAGCTAAAGTTGGAGATTTCATATTAGATGACCTTAATAAAGCATTAAATTATATTAGTAATTCTTGTATTGGTACTGAAAGTCAAGATGATTTCAGTAATCTTTTTGAAGATGTGGATCTTCATTCATCTAAACTTGGAAGAACTAATGATGATAAAAATAAATTAATTTCAAAAATATTACTTCATTTAAATGATATTGATTTTGAACTTGAAAATAATGAATCAGATATCCTTGGTGATGCATATGAATATTTAATAAGTCAATTTGCATCAAGTGCAGGTAAAAAAGCAGGAGAATTTTATACTCCACAAGAAGTATCAAAAGTACTTGCTAAAATTGTAACATTAGGTAAAAAACGTATTAAATCAGTATATGATCCAACATGTGGTTCAGGATCTTTACTTTTACGTGTATCTAAAGAAGCTGATGTAGCAAACTTCTATGGACAAGAATTAAATCAAACAACATATAACCTTGCACGTATGAATATGATTCTTCATGGTGTTAAATATCAAGACTTTGATATAAAACAAGGAGATTCTTTAGAACATCCAATGCATAAAAATATGAAATTCGAAGCAATCGTTGCTAATCCACCATTTAGTGCAAAATGGAGTGCAGATAAAACATTCCTTGATGATGAACGTTTCAGTGCATACGGAAAATTAGCACCTAAATCTAAAGCAGACTATGCATTTGTACAACATATGATATATCATTTAGATGAAAATGGTACAATGGGTATTGTACTTCCACATGGAGTATTATTTAGAGGAGCTGCAGAAAGTAAAATACGTAGATATTTAATTGAAGAAAAAAATTATTTAGATGCAGTAATAGGATTACCTGCTAATATATTCTATGGTACTAGTATACCAACATGTATATTAATATTTAAAAAATGTAGAACAGAAGATGAAGATATTCTCTTTATTGATGCTTCACAAGATTTTGAAAAAGCTAAAAATCAAAATAAATTAAGAAAAGAAGACATTGATAAAATAGTAAATACATATGCTAAACGTGAAGAAATTGATAAATATTCACATAAAGCAACAATGGAAGAAATTGAAGAAAACGATTACAATCTTAATATACCAAGATATGTAGATACTTTTGAAGAAGAAGAACCAATAGATCTTGATGAAGTTTGTAAAGAACTTAAAGAAATTTCAATTAAAGAAGCTGAAGTAGATAAAGAAATTAATAAAATATGTGAAGAACTTGGAATTCAATCACCAATATTTTAAAAATTTAAGGGGGTTAAAATATGAGTGATAATGATAATGTTTCTACTAAGAAACAAGATATAAATGATGACAATCAACATGTCCCAGAGTTAAGATTTCCTGGTTTCACTGATGAATGGAATGAAAATAGATTAGACAATATATTTAAAATTAAAGCTGCAGGAGATTTAAATAAAAATAAATTTTCAAAATCAAAAGATAAAAACCATAAATATCCCGTATTTGCAAATGCTTTAGAAAATAAGGGATTGTTAGGATATTATACAGAATTCAAATATCCTTCAGGATCAATTACTATTACTGCAAGGGGTAATATTGGAATACCTATTAAAAGAAATATAGAATTTAATGCCGTTGGAAGGTTATTAATATTAATTCCTAAAGAGAACTTAAATATTTCATTTTTTACATCTTGTTTGAATAATATCCATTTTTATATTGAAAGTACAGGTGTTCCTCAATTAACTGCACCTAGCTTAAAAATTTATAAAATTAAGTATCCTTCAATTAAAGAACAGAAAAAAATAGGTGATTTTATATCTTTAATTGACAGAAAAATTGACTTATTAGAAAAGAAAAAAGTTGTATTTAAAAAATTTAAACATTATAATGAATTTAAATTATTTAACTCAATAAAATCTGAACCATTTAAAAAAGTTTCTGAAATTTTTAATACAATTTCACAAAAAAAATTTGAAATTAAAAAGAATGAAATATTAAACAAAGGTAAATATATAGTTATTGATCAAGGAGCAAATAAAATTGCAGGTTATTCAAATCAAAAAGATAAAATTTTTGAAAATGTACCAATAATTTGTTTTGGAGATCATACAACAAATATTAAATATATTACTAAAAAATTTATTATAGGTGGAGATGGTTTAAAAATATTGAAACCTAAAGGGAAATATAACCTTAAATTTTTATATTATTCATTAAAATTTAATAATGTGCATCAAGAAGGTTATAAAAGGCATTATTCAATTCTTAAAGAAGTTGATATAAATATACCTTCATTAAAAAAACAAAAGGAAATTAGTGAAATTTTAACAATATTTGATAAAAAAATTGAATTAATAAATGATGAATTAAACATTATGAAACAATTTAAGAAAGGTCTTCTTCAGAAAATGTTTGTTTAGGTGATATATTATAATATTTATCACCTAAAAATATATTTATTGTAATATGAAATTCTTCATTAATTATTTCTTCTTTTTCTTCTTTTTCAGTATAAATCATAACATTCTTCATTGCACCCATATAAATCTTTTTTAATCTTTGAGGATTTGTTTTTATATAAGTTTCATGTACTATATTTTTACTTCGTCCTTGTAATGAATCAATATATTCTGCAGTTAATCCTATATTTGATGCATGAAATTTTCTTAATGTATGTGATCTAAAAAATCTATATTTTCCTTTAAATCCCCAATTCATATTATCATTAATTTCTTGAAATCTGGATAATAATAGTGAACTTGTGAAATCAAATAGTTTATCTTCTAATTTAAGGTTTTCACGTGTTTTTAAATATTTAACTATAGCATGACTTGCTTCAGGTGAACAAAAAGTATAATAATATTTATCTGTTTTAATTCTTTTTAGATAAAAAGTTGGTACTACATTATTTCTTTTTTCAAGTACATTTAATATATTATTAAGTGATCCACCATTATGATATTCAGCTGTTCCATCAATAAATTGTCTTACTGTTAGTGATAATGTTTCTGCTTTTGCTGTTCCTGAAGATGACATAAATAATATTACTGCTTTTAAATCAATTGGTACTATTTCAAGTGCTTGATATATATGTTCTTTAGTAGGTAAGTCTAAATAATTTGTTTCATAAACTTTATCATATTTTGCATCAGGTAAATGTGGTATTTCAATTTCAAAGTGTATATAAAATGTTTTTAATTTTGAAAAATATGTTTTTGCAGTATTAGGTGACATAGTACTATTTAGTAAATAATTACGATAATCAAGAAGTCTTTTTTTAATTTTTCTTTCTTTAAGTGGAATCCTTTTTTCTTCATCTTTTAAAGCTTCTTTAAGTAAATAATTAATAGTTTTATTATGAAAAGATGTATATTTCTTCAATGCAGATTCATATCCTTTCATAGTACTATCTTTAATATTTCTTTCTTTACAAAATTTAATAAAAAGTTCGTTTGTATACATAAACTTTCTTTAAATGAAATAAAAATAAATATTTTATTAAAAGTATTATTTTAAAATCTTATTTTAAGTTTATTAATTAAATTAATTAATATGGTATCTTAACACCAAAAATATGAAAAACAGTTAAGAGAGAATATTTTTAATTTTAAAATGAATAATATAAATTTTAAAAGATATTCATTAGGAGATATTGCAGAAATTAAAAAAGGTTTTACACCATCAACTAAAAATCCAAAATACTGGAATTATGGTAAATATCATTGGTTAAGTATTGCAGATATGGATAAAAAATATATTACCAATTCTAAAAAGAAAATTTCTGAAGAAGCAATAAAAAATAAAGAAATTATAAAAAAAGATACATTAATAATGAGTTTTAAACTAACTATTGGAAAATTAGCAATATTAAAAGAGGATATGTATACTAATGAAGCAATTGCTAATTTTACATGGAAAAATGATAAAATCTCAACAGAATATATGTATTTTTATTTAAAAACATTAAATATCAAAAAATATGGATCACAAGCAGCAAAAGGAATTACATTAAATAATGATACATTAAATGCAATACCGATTATGCTTCCTGAATTTAATATACAACTTAATATAGTTAATATATTATTAACATTTAATAAGAAAATTGAATTAATTAATGAAAAATTAAATAATTTAAAATATTTTAAGAAATTTTTACTTCAAAAAATGTTTATTTAAACAAACATTTTTTGTAATAATCCTTTTTTAAAATTATATAAATATTCTTTTTCTTTAATTAAAATATTTTGTCTTTCAATTAATTTATTAAACATTTTAACTTGATTATTTTGTTTTTCAATTGGAGGCAATGGAATTTTAATATTTAAAAATTCTTCAGGTGATATTCTTTTGGATCCAGTACCTGTTGAGTATTTTTCTAAACGAGAATAATAATTTTTTCTAGAAATAAAGTAATAAAACCAATATGGATTTAATTTATTATTAATAAAATCAAATGATGGAATATCACTAGAAGATATATATCCATCTAATTCTTTTGGAATAATTCCAAAAGCACCTTTATAAAGATTTTGTTTACCATAAATAAATTGTCCTTTTTTTCTAATATATTGTGTTGTAACACCTTCTTTTTCTGTTGTTTTTGTTTCTCTAGGTACTATTCCTTTTAAATTTAATTTAACAGTTAATCTTTTATTAATATTATCATTACATTTAATTTTAGAAATTTTCATAAAATTATTTAATTTAAATTTAGGATAATTTAAATTTGAAAATATACTTTCTTTTAAACCTTCAATGAATTTTTGGTGTAAACATAATGTTTTTTCTAATAAGTCAATTTTTTCATCAATTAAAGAAAGAAATTTTGAAATTTTAATTTGTTCATTATGTGATGGTAAAAATACAGGAATTGAATTTAATGTATCATTATTTAAAGTTATTCCTTTTGCTGCTTGTGAACCATATTTTTTAATATTTAATGTACTTAAATAATAATACATAAATTCAGTACATATTTTATCATTTTTCCATTGAAAATTTGCTATTGCTTCATTTGTGTACATATCTTTTTTCAATATACCTAATTTACCAATTGTTAATTTAAAACTCATTAATAAAGTATTTTTTGGAATAATCTCTCTATTTTTTAAAGCTTTTTTAGTAATTTTCTTCTTAGTGGTAAATATGTACTTTTCACCCATATCACTAATACTCAACCAATTAAATTCACCATTTTGCCAAAATTCTTTATTTTTAGTTGAAGGGGTAAATCCTTTCTTAATATTTGAAATTTTTCCTAAATTAAATTTATTCCAATCATCATCAAATTCTTTAAATCTTAGAGTTGGTGCATGTTGATAAATTTTTATAAATTGACAATATCATTTATATTTTGAATATTGACATATAGTTAAATAAATTATTATTTAAGTGTTAAAAAGCATTATTAGAATTTTAAATACTTTTAAATAAGTCATTTCTTTTAATAAAACCAATCTTTTTTTATTGAATATTTGGGTCTTTTTAATACTTTGTTAATATTTTTTTAATGTTATATTTTGTTTTTAATTTAAAATTACCATCATTTTACTTTAAACTTTTTAAAATAACTTATTAATTGATTTTTATTCTTTTTATTTTATTTTAATTAGCTTTTTATAAATTTAATAATTTATGTTAATTTTTTAATATTATTATTTTTTTTAAAATTAGTGTAATTAATGATTAATTACTAAAAAATTCAATAAATTTATATATTAAAATAATTATATAATCATTTGTAATTAGTTATTAATTACAAAATTAATATTTTTAATATATAAAATTTGTGGGTGAATATGTATTTTATATTTTAAAATTTTATTTATACAATTTTTAAGTATTTTTTCTATTTAAAATAAATTGAAGATTAATTTTATAAAAATTTTGAATTTCTATTATTAACAGTTTTAACTTTGATTTGGAATTTATATTAATGTAATAATATTTTGCTAAAATAAATTTATTCTTAATTTTTATATGATTTTTTATTTTTAATTTAGAACTTATAGATAAATACTTATTTATCTACTTTTATAAATGAACATAATTAATAAACTTTTAATTACATGGTGAATATTATGGAAAAAATTGAAAATAAACGTTTAAAGGAATTATTAGAAATTGATCCTCAAAACTTAAGTCCTAGAGAAAGAGATGAATTTTTTGATGAATTAATGAAATCTTCTTTATTCCTACCAGTTAAAATCACATCAAATGGTTTTAATGATGATGTGAAAGTTGGTGAATCTACAACAACAAAAGAACCATTAGGTTTTAAACCATTAACTTTTACTGATGAAGTAGGGGAACATTTATTTGTATTTACTGATAATGAAGAAATTGAAATTGAAAATGTTAAAACTGATATGGTAATAATGGCAGCTTCTGATATTGCAAGAAATTTTCAGTATGCTAATTATTATGATATTGTTATAAATCCATTTTCTAAAAAGTATTTAAGTTTAAAATTTGAATCATTTCTTAATTTATTTTTTAATGACTTATTTGGTGAATCAGATCTTAAAGATTTTTTTATAGATGCAAAACCTTTAGAAGAAAATATTGCTGTATTTTTACGTGAAGATGAACCTTTAATGAAAGAAAAAGCTATTAATGGTATTTATTCAATGGATTTACCTTTTAAAGCAAGTTCAAATCGTAATTTTAATAAGGAATCTAAATATTTAAATATATTATTACTTGAAAAAGGTGTAAGAATGGTATATGTAGGCGGTATTGTAGATCCTGAAACTAACTATGATATATTATTAGCACCACAAACTGAATTTAAATTTATAAGAAATGAAGATGAAAATACATTTTTATGGATATGTGTCAATCAGAAGTTTTATGATGATTAATTGTAAAATAGTGGTTCTATAAAATAATTAGATTATAAAGTTAATATTAAATTTTATATTATATTTTTTTAAATTTTATTTTATAATTTTTTGTTATTTTAAAATTAGTTTGTTTTTTTAGAATGTTTTTCTAATCTTTGTTTTAAAATTAGTTGTTTTAAAGATATATTATTAAATTTATAAAATAATTAATTAATATTAAAATTTAATTTTTAATATTATTAATCTTAGAATGTGTTTATTCTATTCCACATGCACTTTCGTAGTCACCGTTAATTGCACCTTTAATTGCTTCTACAATACAGTTGGAATTCCATCCAACAAGTGTTGTTGCAACAGCTTCAAGGTTTTCAGGAACTTCTTCCATACCATATGGTCTTACAAGTACTATTGGAATATCAAAGTGTTTTGCAGCAGTTACTATATCATCGATTTCTTCTTTATTACTAGTGTATGTTCCAGAAAGTATTATGATTGCATCTATTTTATTAAAGAAACTTTCAGGTAAATGGGAATATGATGCTGCTACAGATTCTTTCCATAGAAAATCTCCTTTTTTATATAGTTTATCAATAAATGTATTATAATCTTCTTCATGGTTTTTTCCACGTGTAATTAATAGATTATATATTTTATTGTCTTGTTCTTCTTCAAACATTATTTTTTCACCTCAGTTTTGAAGATTTTTTAATATTTATATTGCTATAATTTTATTAGTTTACAATATATATTTTTTATCTTTAATATTAAAAAATTAATATATAAAAATTTATAAAGAATTTCTTATAAAATTAATAACAGTAGGTCTTATTTACTTAATTTATAAAAGATAATTATTTGCTTGATTTATAAGGTATAAACTTTTAATATTTACTTTAAAGTTATTAAATAAAGAGTTATTTTATAAAAAACTTATATTAATTAAACAAGAATACTATATAATCTTTAAAGTTATTAAATAAAGAGTTATAAAAAACTTATATAAATTAAATAAGATTTTTTAGAATATAAAAAGAAGGGATTAAAAACATGAGAGCAGCTGTTATTGGACTTGGTGTTGAAGGTAAAAAAGCTTCAAAATCATTACTTGACCATGGATGGTCTGTTTATGCATCAGATTTACAGACAGATATTAATTTAAAAGATTTAAACATGCCTATTACAGATATTAATGTTACACCAAATAACACTGAACAAGTATCTATTGTTGCAGATAATATTACTATTGATTTAGGTGCTAATGATATAAATAAGATTAAATCAAGTGATGCAATTGTTTTAAGTCCAAGTATGTGGAATAGTAAATTTGCTAATGAATTTAAATTATCTGGTAAATTGCTTCAAGATGTTTTAAATAAACATAGAAAAATATTTACAATAGGTGTTACTGGAACTAATGGAAAAACAACCTCTGTATATATGATTAAAGCTATACTGGAATCTTATGGTAAAAAGGTTTTAGTTGGTGGAAATGCTGGTGGAGGTTTCAATGGATACTATGATATTGTACTTGAGGCAGAAGAAAATGATTATGATGTAATTCTTATTGAAGTATGTGATATGACTTTAAGTTTCTGTGATTATTGTTTTAACTTTGATATGATTGCTTTAACTAATATGGGTAATGATCATATGGATGTTCATGGAAGTATGGAGAATTATAAGGATTCATTAGTTAAAATATTTAAAAATAAGAAAGTTATAGTTTCAGAAAATCAAGAATATATTGATGAATTTAACAAGTCTGCAAATAAATTAATTCAATTTAAGCCTTCTACTTATGATTTAAAACTTGTAGGTAAATTTAATAAACTTAATGCAGGTCTTGCTACTGCTGTTACAGAACAATTAGGTGTTCCTAAAGAAATTATTAAAGATACTTTAGAAAACTTTGAAGCAGTAGAGGGTAGACTTAAAATTATTAAATTATATGATTCAGATATTTATATTGGTAAAACTGATAATTCTGATGCTGTTAAAACCATTTTTGATGAAGTTTATTTCCCAGTTGCATTTTTAGGAACTCCAAGACCTAATGAAGAACATAGATTAGATATCATTGATGAGGTAGTTGCTCATAATCCTGAAGTTATCATTGTATTTCCAGGTTTAGCTAATACTATTGGTATGGCTTTAAATAGATTAAGTAAACTTCATTATACTGGAAAAGTTGATGTTGCACATAATCTTGATGAATTAATTGGTTTTGTTGCAGAATATGCTCATGATAAACCAATATTTATTGGTGGTAATGGTCAGGCAGTAATTATTAGTATTCAAGAAAGATTAGAAGAATTATGTAAGGTTTGTAATTAAGCTTTAATAATTAACTATTAATGTTAATTTAAATATTTTTTATCATATTTAAATTAAATCGGTAAATATTAAATACTTATTAGTTTAAAATGTTTATTTAATAAATTTAAAATTATAAATTAAAATTGTAATTTAATATTAAGTGTAGAAATTTAAATTAAATTCTATATAATATGGTTTTATTTATTTTGATTTGGTGTTGTGATATTATAAATTAAAATTGTAATTTAATATTAAGTGTAGAAATTTAAATTAAATTCTATATAATATGATTTTAACTTAAAATTTGTAGAAATCTTAAATAAGATTTAAGTATTTTTTTAATAAATTTTTTATATTTTAATTTATATTCATTATTTTGAGTATTTATCTTAAATTATTAAATAGGATTTTATACTATTTTAATAAGATATTTTTTTTAAATAATAAGGTTGTAATTTAATGGACAAAGAAGAATTTATAAACAGTCTCTCTGAGGGAGTAGTTGTTTTAGGTGGTTGTGGAACTGTTGGTAGTTTAATTGCACGTATATTAGCTTGTCATAATATAGATGTTACTATTATTGATTCAGCTCCAGATAGTTATTTAACTCCAATATTTAAGAAAGAAGGAATACACTTAAAATTAGGTGAAGAATTAGATAATGATTCATTTAAAGGTAAATCTGCAATATTTGTAGCTCCTAGTTTACTTAAAAATGATTATTTTACAACAAAACTTCATAATTTTAATCGGAAAAATTTACCTGTATATTCAATTGATGAAATACTTGAATTTTTCTTACCTAATAAACCAGTTATAGGTGTTACAGGAACTAATGGTAAAACTACCACTACTCATACTATTAAACATATATTTAAAATTAATAATTATAAAGTTCCTGAACATGGTTTACGTATTCAAGGAAATAGTGAATTTATTCCTGCATTACAATCACGTTTAGAAGGAGACTTAGCAGTACTTGAAATTGGTACTTTTGGTAGAAAAGGTGAAATTAAACGTTCAGCTACAAATTCTCATGTAAATATGGGAGTAATTACTAATATAACACGTGATCATTTAAATAATGGTACTTTTGAAGATTATATTAATTGTAAAAAAGAAATGGTTGAAGTAGCAGATACTTTAATTTTAGATGGTGATGATCCATTACTTGCTTCAATTGGAAGTAAACATCCTGATAAAGAAATACATTATTTTGGTATAAAAGATAAAAATAATGACTTATTTAAATCTAAATATAATAATAGACATTGTCCATCATGTGGTAAACTATTAAATTATAATGTAAGTTATTTAAGAAATCTTGGAGAATATGAATGTGAATGTGGATTTAAAAATCCTAAATTAGATGTTTATGCAACTAATATTCGTATTATAAAAGAAGGAAACACTACTAAAACTAAATATACTATACATTTTAATGATGAAACAAGAGATATTACTCTTAAAAATAGTGGAATACACAATGTTTATAACTCCCTTGGTTCAGCATGTGCTGCATGGGTACAAGGTTTAGATATTAATAGTATTGTAAAAGGTCTTGAATCATTTAATGGTGTACCTGGTAGATTAGAGTATATTCATAGTAATCCTACAATGATTATGGATTATGCTCATAATCCTGCAGGTGTTGAAACCACTTTAAATACTGTTTTAAAACTTAAAACAGAACATAATAGAATTATTGTACTTAATACAATATCTTCTGAAAGTGGTAGAGAAGGAGATATTGATATTGCAAAATTATTATCTAATGCAGATATTGTTATTCCTGTTTCAACATCTTCAACTAAAGTAGTTGATTTTATTAATACTAATGTTGTTCCAATAAGATCTAATATTAAATTTAATAAAACTGGAACTACAGGTTCTTCACCAGAACAAGTTAGGGAAGGAATTCGTCTTGCTCTTAAAATTGCTGAAGATAATGATATTATATTATCTATTGGTGAAGCTGGAGTAAAATATTCTAAACCTGCATTAAATAAAATATTATTTGAAAATGTTAAAAAACAATAAATTTTTATTTTTACTTTTTTTTAGATATTTTATTTTAATATTTTATATATTTTATTTTTAGGTGGAGACACTTTGAAATTGGGGATTGTAGGATAGAATAGTTAATATTTTTATATATTTTATTTTTAGGTGATTAAGATGGTTGGTGCTGTAATTACTGCTGCAGGATTAAATTCTAGAATGAGAAATGATTTAGAAAACTTAGATTTACCTATTAAAAATAAATTAACTTTACCTCTTATTAATAATAAAACAGTTCTTGAATGTACTATTGATAATGTATTAAATTCAGGTATTAATAATATTATTTTAGTACTTGGTCATTATATTGATGAAATTATTGATTCTCTTAGTGATTATTATTTATCTAAAGTAGAAATAGTTGAAAATAAACCACATTATGTAGGCCTATCAAAATCATTATATAATGGTTTAAAAAGTATTGATGAGAAGTATGTATTATGTGTATCTGGAGATCAACCAACCATTTCAGATATTACATATAAAAATATTTTAAAAACATTATATAATAGTCCAAATATTGATAATACTATTTCATTTCTTAGACGTCGTGAATATGGAAAATTAGATACTGCATTAGGTTTAGGTATGCCATTTGCATTAAATAAGAATATTATATTACCATATATTTCTGATGTTGATGATAATTTAAATCCAATTCTTCGTGAAATTTTTGCTTCTGGTGTTGATTTTTATGGTGTTAAAGAGGAATTTGATTTAGAACTTGTAAATATAAATCATTATAATGATTTTAAATTAGTTTCTGAAAAAATAGACTTGAATAATTATAAATTTAGATTTTAATGGTTTGTATATTATTTTTAATGCTCTTCTAGAATATTTTTTATTATTTAGTTTAATCTTATTTTTTACTATTTTTATTTTGTTTTTTAGTTTATTTTTTGCATTGTTTTTTAGTTTTATTTTTTTTTATTTTGTTTTTCATTTCAATTTTTTTGCATTGTATTTTAGTTTTATTATGGTGTTATTTTTTAGTTTTATTTTTATAGTGTTAATATTTCTTCTTCTTTTCTTTTTTAATATTCTATTTATTAGTATTTTTTCTTTTAATGTATATTCTATAGAATATTTAAGACAATTATATAATAATGTATAATTTTATAAAGATTATATAGTTAAATATTTAATATAAGATAAATATAGAAATATTATATTATTTTATATTTAATCAGGTGATGTTATGAGAGGTAAAGATAAAGTTAAAAAAACTGCAGAATTAGGAAAAACTTTATCTAAATATGGAGTTGCTAAGGCAAAATCAGTAAGAGATCCTGAAATGAAAGAATTACGTAAAGACCTTACTAAAAAATGGGTTCATGTTGCTGAACAAAAATCTAGTGATGCTATGGATAAAGCAATTGAATTAGCTAATGTAAAATTAGAAAATGCTCAAACTGGCAATGATAAACTTTCTCTTAAAAGAGAAGATTTGAAAATAGAAATGAAAGATGCTATTGATAAGGCAGATTCTATTCTAGAAGAAAATCAAAATCTTGAAGTTGAAATAGATGATGAATATAAATTAATGAAAAAACAACTTCAAGAACTAGAAGCACTTAAAGAAAAACAAGCAAAAGAACTTGAAGATTTACGAAATAATAGTAATTAATTTAAATCATTTGATTATTATAAAAATTTAAGATTATTTAAAAGAAGTGATTATTATGGTATTTTATAAAGTTGCTAAAAAAGGAATTAAACTTTCAAAAATTGCTGCTGAATATGGTGTTGAAAGAGCAAAACAAAAAAATGATAATGAAATTAAAGAATTAGGTTTAGAATTAGGTAAAAAATATGTAATTATTGCTGATGAAAAAGCAAATAAAATGATGGATAAAGCTATTGATACTGCTAATGAAAAATTAGAAGAAGTAAAAAATGGTGAAGATTCAATTTCTAAAAAACAAGAACAAACTAAAGAATACTTAAGAAAAGCTATTGATAAATCTGATGCTAAAATCAATGGTGATGTTGAAGTAGAAGATTCTTTATTAAAACAACAAAGAACTGAAAAAGAAGCTTTAAAAGCTAAACATGAAGAAGAACTTAAAGAACTTGAGAAAAAACAAAGAGAAGAACAAAAAGAAGCTATTAAAGCTAAAAAAGAAGAGTTAAAACTTAAAAAAGAAGAAGCTAAAACTCGTATTTCTGATAAAAAAGAAACTGTAAAAGCTGAATCTAAAGATTTAAAAAATCAAGCAAAAGCTGCTAAATATGATGTTAAATCTGATATTAAAGAATTAAAACAAGAAAGAAAAGCTTCTAAAGAAGCTAAAGATAATGAAGAATAGATTTTAATATTTTTTTAATTTTTTATTATTTAAAACAGTATAAAATAGACTTTAAAGATTTATTTTCTATTTTTTATTATCTTTAAAACGGTATAAAATAAAGTTTAAAGGTTTATTTTCTATTTTTTATTTTTATTATTTTAAGTTCTATATAGAATTTAAAGGTTTATTTTCTATTTTTATTATTTTAAATTCTCTATAAAATATGCTTTAAATATTTTTAATTTATTATTTTAAAAGATATAAAAAATAAAATAGATTTAAGGTACACTTATATCTTTTATTTTTCCTTTATTCTTTTGGCAGATTGCTTTAAAATCACATGCATCACATGTTCTTTTATCAGCTTCTCCAGTCCATGCTTCACTAATTTTTGAACCTTCTTTTTCTTTAATCATTGATGATTCAATATTATTCACTACACTATCAAATTCTTTTAATGCAACTTCTTCTTTTTCCTCTTCAATTGGTATAATTCTAATTGATCTATCTATCTTAAATTTATTACTTAATGTAGGATAATATTTAGGGTTTCCATCCCATCTCATAATTGCTTCTTTATCTTCTTCTGAGATTTTAACATCTGTTTTATTATTAACAATATCTTCTTGTATTGCTTTCAAATCTTCAACAGATGGAACAAGTTCATTTAAATAGAATATAATTCCAGCAGGTATTGGTTTTGCATCTTTTTGATGTTTTCTAAGCCAAGAATATGTAAGAATTTGCCATTCATGATGTCTGTAGTTATCATTATCTATTGATGGTCTTTTCATTCCTTTATAATCAATGATGATTTCATATTCATCATCAACTTTGTTTTTTAATATTTTATTAAATTTTTTATTTTTTTTAAGATACTGTATTATCTTGTTTTGATATGAGTCAAGTGTTTTTTGATTTGTGTTTTCAATTTTAAATGAACTTAATACATCAATAATACCATTTACACTGTAGTGATTTGATCTACTATGGTTTTTATTATAATTTGGCATATCACGTATTCCTTTAATTAATAGTTCAGCTGAATCTATTAAAGGAAATAGGTCTGGACCCCATACATTTATTGATGCTTCTGCCCTTGCACTTGCAATTCTATGATATGGATTGTCTTCAGTTCTGTATTTACCAATTTCTTCTTCTGGAATATGTTTTGGGTTATATTGTTTTAATGGTGGATATAGTCCACTTGCTCTTAATCTTTGATCTATCATTTCTTCTATTGGTCTTATTTCAGTTTCCCAGTCCCATGGGAATTTTAGTTTTTCTGCTTCCCATTTTAAATATGCTTCTTCCATTACACCATGTATGAATTCCCCAAACCATAATTGTATTGGCATTGATGGTGGTAGAGAACCTTTATTTTGGTATCTGTATTGGAGGTTACATGTTAAAAATGATAATAAATCTCCAGTTAAACTATATTCTGGTATAAAATATGGTTTTGATCTTGCTTGAAGTTTCATATTTTCACTTTTCTTCTTTTTTAATATTTTAATTTAATTAATTATTTTAGAGTTTAATCATTTCATCAATGGATTATATCTTTAAATAATTAAATCACATATTTTATTAAATCATATCCTTTAATATTAAGCAATTTTTCATTAGTTTCTATGATTTAAATCATATCTTTAATATTAAGCAGTAGTTCATTAGTTTCTATAAATTAAATTATATTTTTAATATTAAGCAGTAGTTCATTAGTTTCTATAAATTAAATCATATCCTTTAATATTAAGCAATTTTTCATTAGTTTCATAAATTAAATCATATATATTTCATCAAATCCTATGAATTCTTCATCTCTATTCCAACCTAATGCAACATTAGGTATAGATTTATGTTTTGTTTTTGTATCATATCCATAGATATTACTATTTAAACCAATTAATATTAAAACATCTTGAGCTCTTGAGAATGCTACAAAGTATCTTCTAATTAAATCATCAAAAGATCTGTCTACTTGGTCTCTTTCTATAAAATCCATTTCCTCGCTATATTTTCTTAATCTGTCCTCTAATTCCTGATCTTCTCCACCTTTTTTAGGAAATCTTTGAGGACTTGTTGATGCTAAATCCTTTTTAAATTCAGAACCAACATCTACAATTACAAGTGGAAATTCCAATCCTTTAGATTGATGTATAGTCATAATATTTAATCTATCATCAGGTAATGTATCAAGTAATTCCTCTTCAATACTTACTCCACCTGTTGCAATTGGTATAAAAACATTCCAATATAATTCATCTATTGAATTATATTCATTTTCAGGACTATCAAAGTATATTGTTGATGCATATTTATTAAAGAAACCTGTTTGTGTAATGGTTTTTGTAATTGCTTCAAGAAATACCACTCCTTCAATATCATCTTGAAGCACATCAATCCATGAAATAAGTTTATATGCTAAATCCATTAATCTAGCTTCTTTTGGCCAATTATCCATTCCATATGGTATTCTAACTTGCCATTTTTCAACAAAATCATTTAATGTTAATGGTTCATGAGGTTCTGGGTTTTTATCAATAAACCGTTTTGCTTCCTCTCTCCATTTTTTCATTACTCTATTTGCACCTTTAGGTATTTCTTTATCTTTTTTCTGTACTACCATATCAGGGTCTATACATTCAAGCATTAATCCACAAAATATTGCAACATATTCAATATCTTGAATATCTTTTCCACGTGGATTAAAGACATTAACTCCTCTATGTTGAAGTGTACGTCTAAGATAATATGTAAATTTATGTCTATGACTCATTGTAGATTCTTTTGTTGAATATGTTAAAAATGCAATATCTGCTGCAGAACCATTATTTTTATCTAAATCAATTACAAGTTTATCTTCTTTTTTAGCATTATTTTTATTTATTCTTTTAGATTTATTTTTAAAGGTTCCTTTTTCATCTTCCTTATTTAATAGTTTAAATGAATTTGAATTTACAATACTTTTTATTTTCCTTTCAACATGTCCTTTATTTATAAGTTCTGCAATTAGATTTGATAAATCACGAGCAAGTATATCTTGACTAGATCTAAATAAACCAATAATTGGAATATCTTTTCCTTTATTATTTTCAGGACATACAATTGGTGGTTTATGACTTACTCTTGCATTTTGATACTCACTATCAAGTTCTGCAAAATGATTACATAAATCAATGATTTTCTCAGTAGATCTATAATTATCTTTAAGATTAACTTCCTCAATATTTGTGTTTAATTTCTTTTGAGCTCTATTTTTAAAATTAGTAAATAAATCTACAGTTGCACCTCTAAAACGATATAATGATTGATCATCATCCCCAACAACTATGATTCCACCATTGTTTTTAATTGCATATTTTCCAATATTAAAATAAATTTTCTCTTGTAAAAGATTAGTATCTTGATATTCATCTACTAAAATAAGTTTAATGGTCTTTAGACTTTCATCATATTTTCCTTTAATTATATTATCTAAAAAATAAGATTCAAGCATTGGAAAATCAAGACTATTTCTTGATTTAAGTTCTTCTTCAAATTCTTCAATAATATCTATAGCTGCTTTTGTACCAGGATCTTGTATTTTTTTTATTTCATTAAAGTCTACAAAATCATAATACATTTTATTTTTTATTGTAAGAAGATCTTTACTCATTATTGATGGATTTTTAATTGGACCTTTACCACTAAAATCTCCAAGATACTCTTGTAAGTCTTTATTTTCATATTTATTATCTTGAAGAAGACAGTTTCTCATTGCAGATTCTGCAATGAAATTTTCAATAACATTTGGAATATTTGTACCAGGTTCACGATTTAATTTAATTAAATCTTGTGCAACACTATCAATAGTACCAGTCATAATCTGATTAAAGTCAATATGTGCTACTTTATGTAAATCTTTGTGATTAACATCATAGTCTAGAAGATTTTCAAGAAGGTAATCTTTAATTTTATATCCCCAATCAAGAATCCTACTATCTAATTCATCTGCAGCTTTACGTGTAAATGTTGTTGCAATAATTTCTTCAGGTTCAACATCATCTACAAATATACTTTTTAATATTTTAAGTACAATTACTGTAGTTTTACCAGAACCTGGTCCTGCAACTATAAAAAGAGATTGATTTAAATCAGAACTTATTGCTGATTTTTGATCTTTATTTGATGAAATATCACGTTCTAATATATTTACTACTATTTTTTCAAATTCATCATAACTAATCATATTAATCAAAATTCCAATTTTATATTTAATTATATTTATGATTAAAAATCATCTGTTTTAGAAAGTATTATAAAATTAATATTTAATTTTAAAAATTCTTATTAATTATTGTTTTTTAAAGTTTTATTAATTATATTTTGATTTTTAAACTTATTATTGATTTCTTTGTTTTGTTTTCGTGTTTTTTTTTTTAATTTTTTGTGATTGTTTGTTATTTGTTTTTTTAGGATTTTTATTAAACTTATTTGTGATTATTTTTTTATTAAAATTCTTATTAATTATATTATTTTATTTAAATAATATATAAAACATTATCATAGCATTTGAAAACTAATTATTATATTTTTATTAAATTTTCAGGATTTTACTAATTTTTATTATTTAATTAAGTTTAAAAATAGTCTTATAAAAATTATTAGATTTTTTTGTTTTTTAATTAGTGAAAATATTATTAATTTTTAATAAACTAAATTAATATAAATTTAATATTGATATTATTTTAATAATTATCTGTTATATTGAAATTATTAATTTAAAATTTAGACAGACTTTTGTAATATTTTTAACTTATAATGATGTTATATTGAAATTATTAAAGTTAAAACCAGTATATTCTTCTAATTCATCATTAATATTAAATTTATCTGTTTTTTTAATATCGTTTTTACTAGCATTTAGATCTAATAAAAAGCATAATGTATCAAATTTATATTCATCCATATTATTTAAATATATAATTAAATTTTCAGTTTCTTTTGTTAATAAATTAATTATACTATTAAAAACATCTTCATAATTAAAGAACTCTAAATAGTTTAAACTATTTAAAAAGTTTAAATCACTGTGATTTAATGATTTTTTAGTTTTATATTTACCTAAAACTTTTAAAAATTTTATTGAATCTCCAGCAATATATTGATTATTAAATGACACATATAATAAACTATTAAATGTTTTTTTATTTAATTTATTATTAGTAACTAGATTATTAAGCTTTTTTAAGAATAAATTAGCATTAGTAGATAGATTATCATTATTTTTTTTAATATTATCATTTTTTAATTCAGAATCTAGTAAATCTAAATCTTTAAAATTTATATCATAGAAATCAGATTCTTCAATATTTCTATTAAGATTTAATTCTTCAAATTCAGAATTAGGTAAATCTGGTGTAATTAACTCATATAATTCATTAGGATTTGAATAATTAACTGAATCAACATTATAATTTTTACTATCTATTTTTTCATTATTATTTGAATTTAATTTTATTAATGATAATTTTTCAAAGTTTAAATCATTTATAATATCCTTATTTTCAATACTTTCTTTTATTTTTAGAATTATTCTATCATTAGGAAATAATTTTAATGCATCTTCAATAGTATTTAATGATAGATTATAGTTACATAGATTGTATAATGTCATTATTTTTAATTGATAAATCTTTTTTCTAGGATTTAATTCTAAAAGTTTATTAATGTATTCTAATGATTTTTCATATCCTTTTTTATTAAATAAAAAAATAGATAAGTTATATAATGAATCTTCATGATTTGGATTAATATTTAATGCTCTAGTTAAATATTCATATTCTTTATCATAATCCCATAAATATCTTGAAATTATGGATTTAACATATAATAAGTCTGGACTTTTTGGATTATGTTCTAATCCTTCATCTATAAATGATCTTGCACTTATGAAATCTCCTTCATCTATAAATTTTTCTGCTTTTTCTTTTACATATTCTATATCAGAACATAATTCAAATCCACAGTATTTACAGATTCTTCTTTTTCTTGAAACCTCATGTTCACAATTAGGGCATTTCATAATTTTTCACATAATAATTTATATTGACTATTTTTTCTTGATATCCTTATTTTATTAGATTTTAGAATTTAGAATAGTCTTAATAGTATTGAAACGTTATAATCCTTATTTTAATAGATTATTTTTATTTAAATTTATATTAATATTTAAATTATTATATATTTTCTTTAAAATTTTATTTATAATTAAATAATTTTAATAATTTAAATGTAGTCTATGTAAAATAAGATAATTTTATTCTAAAAATATTAAATTTAATACAATAATATAATTTCATTTATAATATTATAATTATTTTTGTAAATATATTATTAATAATATTATGAGTTTATATTAAATTATTTTATTTTTGATTAGTAATATTGTAATCTTTTAAAATAAAAAGTAAAAAAAGAAGAATTAAAAATTAATTCTTTAAATAATTTAAATTTAAGCTTCTGCTGGTGCATCTTCTCTTGCCCATTTAACAGTTCTTTCAGTAAATGGTTGAGCAATACAAATCCAGACTAAACTAAGTAACCAGTGAGTAATAATCATTATTACAACATCAACAATAGGTACTGCAAATATAAATGCTAAACCAATGAAGATAATATTATCTACTAATTCTCCAGTAGCAATAGCACCTAAGTTTTTAATGGTTAAATGACTTGTTCCACGATTTACAATTGCAGTTAATCTTGCATTTACAAGGTTACCAATAATATAACTGACATAAGAAGCAACTAAGATTCTTGGTGTTTGGGTAAATACAAATGCTAAAGCAGCATTTCCTTGATAGTATGCAGGAGATGGTAAAACTAATTGTAAAGTAGTCATGAAAACAAATAATATATCAGTACATAAACCTAAAATTAAAGTTCTATGAGCTGCTTTTTCTCCGTAAACTTCTGTAATTACATTAGTTAAAACATATACAAGTGGATAGATCAATACACCTGCAGGTACTTCCATACCTAAAAATTTAACGTCAATAATTTTTACAGTAATTAAGTTTGAGATAATAAAAGCTACACAGAAAAATGCTGAAATGATTATTCTCTTTTCAGTATAATCAAAATGTGTATCCATTATATCTTTTCTCTAAAAAGTTTATAAATAGTTAATTGCTTTAAACATAGTTTAAAAATCAATTGTTTATTATTTTACTATTTTAATATATAAAAACCTTTTGAATAAAATATCAATTGAACTTTATAAATTTAAAACGTGCTTAAAATATATTTAATGTAAATTAAATTATTATAATGAATGTGTGAATTTAATTTAAGTATTTATTAATTATTATAAAATTATTTTATAAATTTCTAAATATGTACTTTATTTTTTTTTATTATTCTTTGTTTTATTTTAATAATTTAATTTTCTTATTAAATTTATATTTAATTTAAAATTAATTATTTTATTTAATTGTAGATGTTTATTAAAGATTTTTTAGAGGATTTATTTTTTCTATATTTAATTAATTATATAAATTTTCATATTTTTCTAGATTATTTGTAAATTATATAATATTATTTATTTTTGATTATGTTTTCTATAAAATTTTTAAAAATCATTTGAAAAAGTTTATAAATATCTTATACTAAATTTATTATTAGTTTATGTTTAGCTTAAATTTAGTTTTTATATGGATTTTTGTTAAAATGGGGGTTGTTTATAAGTTTTAGGTTAAAATATATCATATTTATTATTAAAACTTTTAATATTTTTAAAAGTATTTTTTTCATGTATTATAATTTATTAAATGTTTATTCAAGA
Organism: Methanobrevibacter wolinii SH; assembly: GCF_000621965.1. Classification (NCBI taxonomy): domain Archaea; kingdom Methanobacteriati; phylum Methanobacteriota; class Methanobacteria; order Methanobacteriales; family Methanobacteriaceae; genus Methanobrevibacter; species Methanobrevibacter wolinii. The sequence continues at coordinate 54,987 of NZ_KK211379.1, read as the reverse complement.
TTTTAATTGTTTAAAAAGTTAAATTTTAAATAATATTTTATTTTTATTGAAAATATTATTATTTAAATAAATTTTAAAAATTTAAAATAAGATTATATTACATTTAGTATTCTAATTTTTATTATTGTTTTATTTTTTAATTTAAATTTAATTAGATATTTGGAGGTTAATAATGGAGAAAACTGATTTAGAATTTGCATCATTACTACATGATATTGGTAAATTTTATCAGAGAACTGGACATGAACATGATTCAGTGTATAAAAAATATTCTACTGATGATTTTGGTTTTACTGGTGCTCATGCTAAATGGTCTGCAGATTTTATAAGTCATTATTGGAATGAAAATATTGTAGATTTGGCTTTGTATCATCATAAACCAACAAAATCAAAGAATAAAAAATTATGTGATATTGTTCAGATTGCTGATCATCATTCCTCTGCTGAAAGGGTTTCAAGAGGGGATAATGAAAAAGGAGAAGTTTTAAAATCATTACTTATTTCTATATTTTCTGAAATTTCAATTGAAGGAAATAAGATTATTGATGAAATGTATGTTCCTTTAAAAGAATTGAAATTAAATAAAAATGCAAGTACTGATATTAAAACTATGAATTTTAATATCTTAAAACCGATTTCTAAAGAAAAGATGTCTGGATATAATTTAAGAAGTGAATATAAACAATTATGGATTAAGTTCATTAAAGAAATGAAAAAATTAAGTATATATGATTTTAATACAATTTTAGCATTACTTAAAAAATATACTTCCACGATACCTTCTTCCGCATATGTTGATAATGGGGATATATCTTTATATGATCACTCTAAAACAACTTCTGCTTTAGCTACTTGTAGATATTTATTTAGTAAAGATTCAAAACTTAAAAAAACTACTAATCAAAATGTTTATTTGGCAATTAATGGGGATATTTCAGGAATTCAAAATTTTATTTTCAAAGTATCTTCACCTAAAGAAGCTCAAAGTGGTATGAGTAAAAGATTAAGAGGAAGATCTTTATACTTAACATTACTTTGTGACGCAATTGCGGATTATATTGCAGATGCATTAAATCTTACAAAAGCAAATATTCTTTTCTGTGGGGGTGGAAGATTTACAATTATTGCACCTAATACAATTGATACTAAAAATAAGCTTAATGAAATTAAAAATATGATAAATAAAAAGTTTATTGAAAAATTTAATGCAGAATTATATTTTGCTCTTGTTTATAATGAATGTTCTGGAGAAGATCTTGAAGAATTCGGTGATATTACAGTTAAATTATCAAATAAATTAGCAGAAGATAAAAAACATAAATTTATTGATAATTTAGATGATGTATTTGATTTTGATAAAGAAGTCAAATATCAAGATTTATGTTCTGTTTGTGGTAAACTTTATGATAAAAAAGGTGAAAAGAATATTTGTCCAGATTGTAAGGATAATGAAGAATTAGGACAACATGTAGCAAATGCAGATTATATGATTAAAATTTATTCTAAAGAAAATATAGATAAATTTAAAAAATATACATCATTTGATTTGTTAAATATCGCTTATTTATTTAGAAAAGAATCTAAATTTTTGGTTGATGATATTAAGAAACTTGCTAAAGATGCTGATAGAATTGAAGTTGTTAAATTAAATGATACTGATTTTCTGGATTTGGAATCTGAATTTGATTTAGATATCCGAGATAAACTTTCTTTTAGTTTTGGTTTCTTAGGTAATGTAGTACCAAACCTTGGTAAATATTCAGATACTACACATCCTGATATGCCTTTATACTTTGAACATTTAGCAAAAATTAGTAAAGGTTCAAATAAATTAGGATTATTGAAAATGGATGTGGATAATTTAGGTAGAATATTTTCAGAAGGGTTTAAGAATGAATCTAATGTTAATAAACGTAATATTGGTAAACCAAGTATTTCTAGAATTTCTACATTAAGTTCTCAATTAGACATGTTCTTTTCAGGTATTATAAATGATATTGCATCTAATTATAAAGCATATACTAATTTAAGTGATGAAAGTCTTATAGAAAAATTTGATGACTTTGAACTTGAAATTCAAAACGATTCTGATGATACAGTAAAGGAAACATTTACTATTTATAGAAAAAAATCAGATGCATGTCTTAGTTCTAGTGAAAAAAAATCTTTAGAAAAATATGAGATTCCAACAATTCATATTAACTACTCTGGTGGGGATGATTTACTTGTTTTAGGGCCTTATGATGATATTATTTCATTTGCAGGTGAATTAAGAGAAAAATTTAAAATATGGACTTGTAATAATCCTTCAATAAATTTATCTGCAGGAATAAATATTATTTCACCTAAATTCCCAATTGGAAAAGCAGCTATTATTGCTGAAGATTATTTGGAATCTTCTAAATCTTGTGGTAGAAATAAAATTACAGTTTTTGGTGAAACTGTTAATTGGGATAATGATGGTAAATTTAAAGGTTTCAATGATTTATATGAATTTGGATGCAAACTTGAATCATATTATAATGAAAAATATATATCAAAAAGTTTTGTTTATTCTTTATTAAATTTATGGAAAAATAATTATGATTATAAAGGATTGTTTAGTGATTCTGAAAAATGGGATGAAGATAGATATAAACGTATAAATACTAGGCGTTTTGTACCTTTATTTAAATATAAATTAAGATTAATTAAAAATAATGAGATTAAAGAAGATTTGGATAAAAGTGGACTTAAATTTATGCCTTGGATTAAAATTCCAGCATCTTGGTTTAGTTTAAGAATGAGGTGAAAAAATGGGAAGAAAAAATTATGGAAATAAAAGACATAATAGAAATTTTAATAAAAATAATGATAATGATGAAATCTCAGATGTCATTGATAATATTAAAAATTTAAGTATGTTATCAGACATGTCTGTAAAAGACTTTGCTGATGAAGGAGGATATGCAGATATTGTTGCTTATAATTCTGGAAATTTAAATACAAATCAATTAAGGAAATTTTTTGGTGCAGTACGTTTAATGGAGAAAAAGGATGATTTGACTTGGGAAAAAATTGAACCGGATTTTTATATTTTAAAACCAAGATTAGCAGTTTCTGCAGGTAGGGGAAATATTAGTAAAAGTTTTTATAATTTAATGATGGCAACAATGAAAAAAGTAGATGTAGGTAACGAAGAAGATAAGATAAAAAATTTTAAGATATTTGTACAATTCTTTGAATCTATTGTAGCTTATCATAAATTTTATGATAGTAAGAAAGGTAAATATTAGGGAGGTTTAAAACATGTTTAAAGAAAATTATGTTATTAGTGGAAAAATTATTTGTGAAACTGGACTTCATATAGGTGGATCTAATGATAATATTGATATTGGTGGTTCAGATAATGTAATTATAAGGGATGTTGTTTCAGATTTACCTTTTATTCCAGGTTCTTCTCTTAAAGGTAAACTTCGATCATTATATGAATTGAATGATAAAAAATCTTCAGAAAGTGTTTTAGAAAATAATGGCGGTCCTGCAGTTGATGAAGAATGTAATGCTGCAAAGATTTTTGGAATTTCTGCAGATACTGATAATAAATTAAAATTTCCTACAAGACTTATTGTTAGAGATTCATTTCCTAGTGAGGAATCTATTGAATTGTGGAAAAATCATGACGACATTGTTCGTGGAACTGAATTAAAATATGAAAATAATATTAATCGTTTAAATGCTAATGCTACTCCAAGAAACATCGAAAGAGTTCCAAAAGGTTCTTCATTTGATTTTGAAATGGTATTTTCAGTTTATGATGGTGATGATAATAATCTTATTGGTGTATTTGAGGCAATGCGTCTTTTAGAAGATAACTATTTGGGAAGTAGTGGTACTAGAGGTTCAGGTAAAATTAAATTTTCTAATATAACTCTTGTTAAAAGAGACAAAGATTATTATAGATATGATGAGGATGAAAAAACTATAGTTGAAAATGTGGAACTTTCTGAAGTAATAAATAAAGTTAATAATAAAGATTCTTAGGTTTTTAAATAGATATTTTATTTTAAACTAATATGTGTGGTGAAAAAATGTTAATTTATTTAAAACCTTTATCTATCTTCCCAGAACTTCATTCTGATACTTTATTTGGGGCAATCGTATATGCTATAAATGAGTTATATCCAGAAATAACTAATGATATGATTTCTGCATTTGAAGATGAACCACCATTTATTCTTTCTTCTACATTCCCATTTATATTCAATAATAATAGTGATAAAGATTTTAAGGATACTAAAAAAATTAAGTTCTTCCCTAAAATTATATTTCCACAATCAAAAGATGAGGAAAATATTAAAGTTAATCCTAAAAATTATAAAGAATATAAAAAAGTTGATTTTATAGAAGATAGTATATTTTTTAAATTAAATAGTGGAAAATTATCTGAAAGTGAAATCCTTAAAGATTTTAAATCATATACAAGGATTAAAGGTTTACTTTTAAATAAAGGCACTAAAATAAATGATAATATTCAAGTTAGTTATGGTGAAAATATTATTCCAAATAATTCTATTAATCGTATAACTAATGAAACAAATGATATATTTTATACTTCTGGTAATGAATTCAAAAACATTGGTTTATTCTTCTTTGTTGAATTTTATGATGAATCATATATGCCTCTTGTTAAAGGAGCAATAAAATTCTTAAGAGATAGAGGTTTTGGTAAAGATATATCTACTGGAAAAGGCCAATTTGATTATTATATTGATGATGATTATGAAATTGAATCTGAATATGAATTTAATTCTGATAGTAAATATAATTATTTTATTAATTTGTCTAGATTTATTCCAAATAAAGAAGATTTAAATCATATTGATAAAAATTCTAATTATGAAATTGGTTCAAAAAGAGGAAGAAGTTCATCTAATGAAATTAGAAAACAAGTTAGGTTCTTTAAAGAAGGTTCAATATTTCCACAATATGAAAAATATTATGGGAGAATAATAAAATCTGGAAAGATTAATCCTGCAGTTGAATATGGATTTGCATATCCTTTAAAATGTATTAATGTAAATGGAGGTAAATAATGTCAAATAATTTATATAATTTTACTTTAAAAACATTAAGCCCTATACATATTGATGATGGTAAATCTTATACTCCTGCAGAATTTGCATATTCCAAAGCTAAAGTTAATGGAAAAAATGAAAAAATAATAAAGAGAATTGATTTAGTGAAATTTTACATGTCTTTAAATGATGATGAAAAGGATAAATTTTTAGAAGATTTAACTAATCCTAATTTTAAATTAAAAAGTAAAGACTTAAAAAATAGAGGAAAATGCTCAAGATATAATTGTATTGACAGGACTAAAACTAGAGAAAAAAATATTCCAATTAAAGAAATTCTTGAACATGTTAAGACTTCTGATAAATTATATATTCCAGGGTCATCTATTAAGGGATCTATTAAAACAGCTATTTTCTATAATTTAGTTAATAAAAATGATATTTATAGAATTCAAAATATTCTTAAAAATGGTCATATTATTAAAAGAGAATATAATAGGTTTGTAGATTCCTATTTTTCTGCACCTCGTGGAAATTCTGCTCAGAAAAGTATTTTTAGATTTATGCAAATTCCAGATACTGATAATATTATAAATATTCCTAGAATTTACGAGTCATGGACTGTAATGGCAACTCCAGATAGTAGAAAACATGAATTTTATTCAGTAAAAGGTAATAAGGTAAGAACTTTCTTAGAGGCAATACCAAAAAATAAGGTGTTTAATTCAAGTATTAATATAACTTATGATTCTAAATTTTATAAAAGTTTAGATGTTGATGATAAAAAGGATATTTTAAATATTGACAATATTAAAACTTCAATATTTAAATTTAGTAGAGATTTAATTGAATATGAATGGGATTTTGCAGATGAATATGGTATTGATTATTTATATAAATTTTATAAGAAAATAAGTAAATTAAATACTAAAGATTCACCTCTTTTAAGAATTGGTTCTGGTTCTGGTTTAATGGGAACTACTATTTTAATGAAGATTAAAGAATATGATTATGAAAGATTTTCAGATATTCAAAAAACATTTAAAAAACAATATGACTATGAATTTCCTAAATCTAGAAAAATAACTTCACAAGGAGAGCCATTTGGTTGGACTCAATTAAATTTTAAATAAAAGGAGTAAATTATGTCAGATAAAAAAATTTTAGTTTTAAGTGTTGGGGGTTCTCCAGAACCTTTAATCATTTCTATTAATACATTTAAACCAGATGCAGTTTATTTTATTCATTCAAAAGAAACATTAGAAACAATTAAAAATGTTGTATCTGAAGTTCCCTTTGAATTTTCATATAAAACTAAATTAATTGAAAATCCGGAAAGTCTTCAAGAATCATTTGATAAGTCAAGAGAAGTTCTTCTAGAATTAAATAAAGAAGAATATAATATTCATATTGATTTTACTGGTGGAACTAAACCTATGGTTGCAGGTTTAATCCTTGCTTCAACTGGTGATAAATATATTGACTCATGTGAATATACATATGTTGGTTCAAAAGCAATGGAAGGTGCACGTGATAAGAATGGTGTAGGTATTGTTAAAAATGGTTTTGAAATGATTAAACCTCAAAAAGATCCATTTGAAACATATGCTATTTTAGAGTTTAATCGTGGAAAAGATTTTTTTAATAATTATCAATTTGAAGCTTCTCTTAAGAATTTTAAAGATGCAAAATCAAAACTTGATGATGGTTCTTTAAAAGATTTAGCAGAATTTTATATAAATTTAGTTAATTTATATCAAAGCTGGGATAAATTTAATTCTAAACTTATTGTATATAATGAAAAATTAGATAAAAATGAAAAATTTAAATTATCTACTTATCTACAAAAAGAAATAATTGAAAAATGTCCTAAAAAAAGTTTGATGAAAGATTTTAGGAATTTTGATGAATTTTATAAACAATTAGAAAATAATTTAAAATTTTTAAGATTAAAATTAAGTAATAATGTTCAAAAAGGTATAGTTTATTATCTTCCCGATTTATTAAACAATGCTCGTCGTAAAATTGATATGGGTGCATATGATGATGGTGTTGCAAGATTATATCGTTCTATAGAATTAATTGCTCAACTTGAACTTAATAAATTGGGTTTAATTGATAAAAATAAATTAAGGGACAACCATGTTTTTTACATTAATAGGGAACAATTTAATCTTGAAACTATGGATCATACGAAAGCTAAAGAACAAGTATCAAAATGGCATATAAAAGATTATGAGGAACGTGAGGATACTTTCAAATTAGCCTTGGTTAAAAGTTTCACACTACTTAAATTATTTGATATTCAATTAGCTAGAGATTACTTTGCAGATAGAGAACTTGAAAGTGCTGTTAAAAATAAAAGGAATAACTCTATTTTAGCACATGGTTTGGAACCATTAAGCAAAGAATCTGCTAATGATTTCTATGATAGGGTTTTATCATATGCAATTAGGGCATATCCTGATATTGAAAAGTATATGGAACTTGCAAAATTCCCTAAACTTGAATAATTATATTTTTTTAAGATATTTTTGTAAAATAAGACTCTTTGTTGTAATTATTTAAGGTTAAGATATAATTTATCTATTAAATAATGGATTATATATAACGGAGTCTAAAAAACAAAATAAGGAGATTAAAATTGAAAATTAATACAAGTTACCTAGTATTTAAAACAGATAAGCCAGTTACTTGTGAAGCTAGTAAACTTAGAGGATTTATTGGAAATAAATTTAAAAATCAAACTCTTTTTCATAATCATTATGGTAATAATAAATTTTTATATAGTTATCCTCTTATTCAATATAAAATTATTAATGGACAAGCTAGTATTTTAGGTATTGAAGAAGGTGCTGACTTATTAAAAGAAATTTCTTCAGAAATTAAAGAATTAAAACTAGATAAAACATATTATGTTGATGAAAAAATAATTTATGATAAAGAATATGATATTAACACAAGTAATGAAGAATATCATTATAAATTTATTTCACCTTGGCTTGCATTAAATACTAAAAATTATCAGAAATATAAGAGTATGTCAAACTGGAGGGAAAGTAAATTATTTTTAAACAATATTTTAGTTGGTAATATTCTTTCAATGAGTAAAGGTTTAGGTATTATTGTAAATAGACATCTTTATATTAAATCTCATTTAGATACTGTTTCCACTAAATATAAATCTGTAAATATGATTGGATTTACTGGAGAATTTAAAGTTAGATTTAAAATACCGGATTTCTTTGGTTTTGGAAAAGGAGTAAGTCAAGGTTTTGGTACTATAAAAAGAATAAATATTGATGAATAAATTATATTTTATTATAAGTTTTACATAAAAATTATTAAATTTAAATTTATAAAATTTTTCATTTATAACTATTTTTTGGATTATATTATTGAAAATCAATAATTAAATTTTAAATTAAGGGGGAATTTAAAAATGTTAATATTTGTTATGTATGATATATCTGATACACCTACACGTTCAAATTTTATTAAACGATTAAGATATTATGGATTAAGAAGAATTCAAAAATCTGTTTTTTCAGGTATGTTAAGTATTGATGAAAGATTTGATTTAGCTGAAGAATTTGAATTATATTTATCATCTGATCATGATAGTATTATACTTATTCCATTATGTGAAAATTGTAATGAATCTATTTTTATTGAAGGTGATTTAAAATTACCTAAAAATGAAGAGTATGCTATTTTATAAAAGCTTTTGGTGTTTATAATGAGATTAGTAATTGATGGTTTTGGTAAAACTGTTAGTAAATCAGATAATCAAATTGTAATTAAAGAAAATAATAAAGAAATTGATTATTTTAGAGCACAAGATATTACACAAATATTATTTATTGGTAAAGGATCTATAACATTTGATGCATTAAGTTTACTTGCTGAATATGATGTTGATTGTGTATCTCTTAATTGGAAAGGTCATGTTGATTATAGACTTTCACCACCTGAAAAAAAGAATGTTATAATTAAAAAAGAACAATATTTTGCTTTAAATGATAAACGAAGTGGTGAAATAGCTAAAAGTTTTATTAAAAGTAAAATTGAAAATCAAAAAGCAATTATTGGAACAATAGCAAAATCAAGAGATGATAATGAATTTTTATATCAACAAAGAGATAAACTGAATGAATATATTTCTAAAGTAAGCAATATAAAATCTGATAGAATTGATAAAATTCGTAGTAATATTTTAGGTTTTGAAGGTCAAGCATCAGTAGAATATTGGAAATGTTTTTCAAATATTGTGGATGATAAATGGGGGTTTATGTTAAGAAGTGGAAGAGGAGCACAGGACCCAATTAACTCTTTATTAAATTATGGTTATGCAATACTACAAAGTGAAGTATGGAAAGCTATTTATATCGCTGGATTAGATCCATATTGTGGTTTTTTACATTCTGAACGATATGGTAGAGTAAGTTTAGTTTTTGATTTAATGGAAGAGTTTAGACAACAAATAATTGATAAGGCAGTTTTATCAGTAATTAATAAAAATAGACTTTCAATTGATGATTTTGAATATAAAGAAGGATCCGTTATAATAAATTCTAAAGGAAGAAAAATTTTAATTTCAGAAATATATAATAAATTAAGTTCAAAAATAAAGTTTAATAATAAAAACATGTCTTATGAAGATATTATTTTATATCAAGCTAGATTATTAACTAAATATTTAACTGGACAAGAAAAAGAATATGTTGGATTTTATAGGAGATGGTAGTAAAAAATCTATATTTTTATTACTTGTTTAATAAATGAATTATTTTATATTATTAATTGTTTTTTAGTTGAATTAATTATAGAATCTGTTTAAAATTAGTTTATTTAAAAATTTAATTTTCTAAAAACAATTTATTATTTATAATTTTATTCTAAATTTAAATACATTCAATAAAATCAATTATATTTTTTTAAATTTTATTTAAATTTTAAATATATCTATAATTTTATTAAATTTAATATAAATTCTTAAATTTATATATTTTTTTATTTTAATAAAATTTTTCTTTTTAATTAAATAATAACTTTATTTAATCTATTTATTCTTAAAAAACTATAATTTAACTAATTTTATAATATCTTTAAAATTAATTAATTTGTGCAAGTCTATTTCTTTTTAAGTATTTAATAATATTTATCCTTAAATTATTACATTTTTATTTTCTTTTAAATCTAATATTATTATAAAAATTTATATGATAATATTTCTTTTATATTATAATTTCTTAAAACTTCTTATTTTTTTATTTTAAATTAATTTTATTTAATTTTTTATTAGAAAAACTTTTATATTATTTGTGCAATACTTTATATATGTAGGTTAATTTTTTTAACTTGCACAATATGTCACTAAAAAGAGTGTTTCTGCATTAGTTAAAAGTAAAAATTAATAAAAAATCTCGGCTATTGCAAACACTAATCTAGTAAAATAAGGATTGTGAC